>DASTAF010000153.1:0-5446 GCA_035713005.1 Acetobacteraceae bacterium | reverse complement strand
TTTTCTCGCTCATGAGAGGCAATTAAGTCAGTCGATGCCCTGGCACAAGCGGGGTTGCGGCGGCTTCATCACAGCACTGCGTTCAGCAATTGCATGGCATAGGAACCCATGTTCCGCCTCGCCAGGAAGGCCCGGCGGGCCGCATCGTCGCGCCGCCGCCACAGCATTTCGGCAAGGCAGGCGGCGATTTCCTCGGGCGGTGCCTCGTCCAGCACGGCCTGGACGTAACCGGGCGGCATGATCGCCTCCGCCAGCGTGGCGGCGGCGACCGAGGGAAGCCCGGCGGCGATGGCATCCATCAGCGCGCCGGAAATGCTGCCGGCAGGCGCGCGGCGAAGCTGGAGCGCGCAATCGGCGGCGGCGAGGTAATCCCGATAGACCGGCTCAGGAACGGTGCCGCTGCCCAGGATCAGTGATGACGGCGGCAGGCCGTGATCGGCTGCCAGCGCCCGCAGCGATTCGGCCAGATTTTGATCGGCGGCGCCGGCCAGGACGAGGCGGAACGGCATTGACCGGTAGAGCAGCGCGGCGGCCAGGATCAGGCGCTCGGGCGCCTTGTCCGCTTGGATATGGCCGAAACTGACGATCAGCTTCATTGCTGACGGGATGCCGAGTCGGGCGCGCGCCGCCGCGCGCCCTTCGGCCGTCAGCATCGCCGACGGCAGGCTCCGGTATGGCGGAAAGGGCAGGAATCTCGCGGCGACGCCATGATGGCGCGCCACCCAGCGTGCGGTCTCCGCGGCATGGACGATCAATGGCGAGGCGGAGGAGGCGACCTCCCCGAGAAAGCGGATTGGCATGTCGGACTGATCGCGCTCCCAGGCATCGAGTTCCTCGAAGCCGACCGGCGCGCCCCGCTCGGCGATGGCGGCACCCAGCGCCCGCGCGTCGCCGAAGCCGGAACGGTACAGGCCGCCCAGTCGCGCGTCATGCACGATGGCCGCCGCCCCATGATCCAGCAGCATTTCCATCTCGCGCCGGTGCAGGGGCGAATTGCCGAGCACCGCAATTACCGCATCGAAGCGGCGGGACCTCATGATGGTGGGATCGGCCTGGCCGCCAAAGGCAATGCCCTCCGGCAGCAGGGGAGAGGGGGTGCCGCTGAAGGCCGTTGCTTCCGCGTGCGGGGCGAGGGAGCTTAGCAGGGCGGCCGAATGATCAGCGCAGCCGGAAAGCTCGGGCGGCAAGGGCGAGAGCAGGGCGATGCGCGGCTTTGCATGGCGCGAGATGGCGGGCGCGGGGAGAGCGGCAAATTCGGCCCAGAAGCGCGCGGCGACCGAGGAGGGGGTAAAATCCCGCCATACCCCCGCCTGCCGCGCCAGGCTTGTCTGCCAATTCGCCGCATCGAGCGCCAGCGACTCGGCTTTGCGGCGCAGTTCTTCCGCGTCATCCGGCGGGAAGCGGTCGCGTGGATCGCGGATCAACTCGGTCTGGGCAGGCTCATCGGCGGCGAGGACCGGCGTGCCCTGGGCCAGCGCCTCGATGATCGGCAGAGAGAATCCCTCGGCGCGGGAGGGCGCCACCACCAGCAGTGCCTCGGCATAGGCGCGCGCCAGATCATCCTCTGCCAAGGGCGGCGCGAATTGCAGCAAAGCGGGATTAGCCCCGGCCTGCCGGTGCAGCCCGGCAAGGCGGTCGCGGGTTTCGGCGCCATGGATGCCGGCGAAACGCAAGACAATTCCGGCTTGGCACAGCGCCGTGCTCGACCCGTGGGCAAGAATGGCGGCTTCCGGATTTTTGCGCTGGTCATCGCCGGAAACCACCAGGATTTCCGGCTTCCGCCCGCCGAAGGGCAGGGGGGCGGCATCTGGCTCCGGCAGCAGGGAGGGCCGCACCGCCACCCCCGTCACCATGGCGCGCTTCTCCGATCCTGGGATCAGCGCCTCCAGCCTTGACGCCGCCACCCGCGAGATCGGCAGGAACCGGTCGTAATGGCGCAGCGCAGCCAGGGTTCGGCGATAGGCACGACGCTGCCGCTCATCCCGCAGATAGAGTTCCGGGAAATCCAGCGGGATGAAGTCCAGCACCACCGCCATGCTCGCCACATGCGGCGCGCGCAGCAGGCGGAGGATGGGGCCGGGTGGAAAGGAAAGCGGCGCCGGGTTGAGGAACACCGTGTCCGGCTTCCGGCTAGCCGCATAAGCGGTGGTGGTCAGGCGGGTGAACAGCCGGCGCAGGGATTCGACCAGTGGCGGCAAGGCGGGATCGAGCAGCCCGGTGACGGTGTAGGCCAACCGAATCTCATCCGGCGCCGCCGCGAGCATGCTCTCGATATGGCGGCCGATGCCGCGGGTGGCGAAATCCGGGTGCTGAAGGCAGCGCGCGTCGATCAGGAGGGTCCGGGTCATGGCACATCCGCTCCCTCGCATGATATCGAGGCACCATGATGTTGAGCACCGCGCCGCGTTTCGAGGATGTATTCCTGCACCGCTGCCTGGGGCGATGCGGCCCGATGCCCTATGCCGAGCTGGACGCCGCCGACCCAGAATCCGATTCCGTTTCCCAATGGTTCGATCTGTCGGGCTGGCAGGGGGTTATACTCCCGGCAGGGGATGCGGCGGCCTGGCGCACTGCCCGGCCCAGCGCGGAACTCGTAAAAGAGGGCGTAGAATATGGCTGGCAGGAGATCGCCCCGTTCGGCTTCATTCGCTTCGCCAGACCGCGCGGGGATGCCGAGGCCATCATCGCGGCGGCGCGCCCGCTGATCGCGATCGGGCCCGGCCTCGGCGGCATCGAGGGATATTCCCGCATCCACGAGATGACCGGAGTGGAATGGCTTGCCCGCGCGGACCGGGCAGCGGAATTCGCCGCCTGCCTCAGCCTGCCGCTCGCGCGCGATGAGTTTGATCTGCCTGAGCGGCAGACCGGCGCGCTGGCGCGGATGCTCTCGCTCGCGGAGGCGGAGGCGGCGCGGCTGCGCATGGGCCATGAGGATGCGCATCGGGGCATCACGACGCGCGACCGTGAGATCGACGGGTTGAACCAGGAGCTTCAGGCGCGGGATCGCGCGATTCAGGCTCGCGACCGGCAGATCGCCTCGCTGAGCCTGGAGACCGAATCGCGGGACCAGGAGATTGCCGCGCGCGACGGCATCATTGGCGAGCGGGATCAGGAGATTGCCCGGCTGACCCGCGAGATCGAGCGGCTGCGCCCAGGCGCCGAGCGGCTGACGCGGCTTGCCCAGGCGCTCGAATGGCCGGAAGGTCCATTTGCCCTGCGCAGCCTGCTTCCCCTGGCGCGGGCGATCCGCAGGCTCAGGGGGCGCTAAAGGATACATCCCGCCCGCGATGCATCAGATGCTCGCCGCCATCCACATAGAGGGTGGTGCCGGTGATCGATGGCGTATCGATGACGAACTGTACCGCCCGGGCGATATCCTCCGGCGCGCTGCCCTGCCGCAGCGGCATGGAGCGCCAGGAACGGTCGAACTTCTCCTGGCTCTGCTTCGGCGCGATCATGGTGAGGCCCGGCGCTACCCCGCAAACGCGGATATCGGGAGCCAGTGCCATCGCCAGCATCTCGGTCGCCGCCGCCAGCGCCGCCTTCGAAATGGTGTATGAATAGAAATCCGGATTCAGGTTGATCAGTTTCTGGTCGAGTATGTTGACGATGACGCCGCGGCCGTCCTTCAGGCTGGCGGCGAAGTCCCGCGCCAGCAGCACCGGGGCGACCAGATTGGGCGAGATATGCGCCGCCATCGATTCCACCGTCACGCTGACAGCTTTGTCGAATACGAAATGCGAAGCGTTGTTCACCAGCACGCCCAGCGGCCCGGCTAGGCTCCGTGCATCGCCGATCATTCGCTCCACCTCGTCAGGGATGGAAAGATCGGCTTGAATCGCGAAGCCGCGCCCGCCCTGTGCCTCGATTTCAGCGACCAGCGCCGCCGCATCCGCGCCGGAGGCCCGGTGATGAATCACCACGCTCCGGCCCCGCGCCGCCAGATGCCGGGCAATGGCCGCGCCGATGCGCCTGGCGCCGCCGGTAATGAGCGCCGCTCCGGCCGGTTCCATTATGAGAGCGCCGCCTTCAGTGCCGCCGCATCGTCGAGCAGGGCTGTGGACCGGGGGGCGGCCAGATCGAACAGCCGGGTAGTGCCGAAGCTTTTCAGTTCCACCGGCATCATTTCCTCAATGATCGTGACGGAACGCTCGCTCAGGACGCGGTTCGCCGGATCGAGGCGGGAGACCAGCACCAGCCCGGTCGGCGGCGCGTCGAGGGCGATGATAGCGAGATCGGGCCGGAGCCGCTTCAGGATCACCAGCATCTTCCACACATCCCCCGCCCACCAACCGGGCACCACCGCATCCTTCCGCAGATGTTCGTCCTGCCGCCGGTTGGTGATCAGCGGATCGATCGGCAGGCAGTCATGCAGCACGATCACGCTCTCCGGGCGGCAGAAGCGTTCGGTATTGGCGAAGTCGCGCAGCAGCGCATCGAACTGGTGCAGCCCGTCGAGAAAAGCGAGATCAATGGGCCCGCCAAGTATTGTCCGCGGATCGTGACGGGCGAAGAAATCATTGCTCGTTGTCTGGAAGAAATGGCATTCTGGCTTGCTGCCCAGTACTCCCGTGCCAAGCTGGAATTCGGGATCGATGGCAATCGAAGCGCAGGCGGCGCGCGCCAGGGATTCGCCGAGCCAGACGCCGATTTCGAGATAGCGCGCCGGAGCAAGAGCGCGATGCAGGGCGGAGAGGCAGCCGAGATAATCCGCCCCCTGATGGAACGGCATCACCTCGCGCGCCGGCAGGGTTTCGCTCACGGCTGAACGCTGTTCAGCTCCGCTCGCGAGAGCTGGAATCCCACCAGCACCTGCTGCCGGGCGCTGCGCGGCGCGTTCGGCACCACGATTCTGATCGGCGTCGTGGTGGCGACGGCCTGTTCCGTCCCGCCCTTGAAGTCGAAGCTGACCGGGTAGAGCTTCTTGTCGATAATGGTGTCGCCCTGAATGAGGGCGATGAAATAGGTGAGATCGGCACGGGGCGAGGTGGAGGCGGGCCCCTGGGTGGCGGCGAAGCCGATGCGGAAGCTCAGCTCGGCCCGGCGCCTGCCCTTGGTCCGGCAGGAGCCGGCAACGCCGGTGATGCGGGCATCCAGGGTCCGCGCCGCCACGTCATTGGCGGCGCTGGCGGGCCGGATGAGGTGGCTTGCTTCCGACAGCACCGCCACCTTCGGGCAGAAGAGCGGCGGCTTGTGCTCGCTGGAGCAGGCTGCGAGGCTGGCCAGCGCCAGAAGCGGGGCAAGGCGGCGGATTCTTATCACGGCGGTCGGACTCCTGTATCGGCAGGCGTCTCTTGCCATCAAATCCGCGATCGGTCATCTCCGGCCCCATGGCGGTTTACACCGAAGTTACCGACGAGGCGCTGGCGGCTTTCCTGGAACGCTACGAAATCGGCCGCATGGTGGCCTTTCGCGGCATCGCCGAGGGGGTGGAGAACAGCAATTA
>DASTAF010000152.1:0-3055 GCA_035713005.1 Acetobacteraceae bacterium | reverse complement strand
GGGCCGAAGCGCCACTGGCCGGGGATCAGGGCGCGGCTGTTGTCGCCGGGGCGGACGATGAACACGCCGACCGAGGAGCCCTCGTTGAGCGGCTTCACCACGTAGGGCGGCGGCAGCGGGTCATCCTCGGCCAGTTCGGCGATGCTGATGATCCGGTGCGGCGCCACCGGCAGGCCGGAGGCGGCAAAGACCATCTTCGAGGCCGCCTTGTCCATGGCCAGCGCCGAGGCGCGCACGCCGGAATGGGTGTAGGGGATGCCCATGTAGTCCAGCATGCCCTGGATCGTGCCATCCTCGCCGAACCGCCCGTGCAGGGCGTTGAACACCACGTCGGGCGCGGGATTCAGTGCCGCGAACAGGGCGGCGAGGTCGTGGCCGACCTCGATGGGGTCGACCTCGAACCCGGCGCGGCGCAGGGCCGCGATCACCTGCCGGCCGGAGGCGAGGCTGACCTCGCGCTCGACCGAGATCCCGCCATGGAGGACGGCGACGCGGGTCATGGCGACGCCTCCGGAGCCGCGCCGGGGATGCCGATGCGCCTGATCTCCCATTGCAGATCGATGCCCGACTGGGCGCGGACGCGCCGGCGCACCGCATCGCCCAGCGATTCGAGCTCGGCGGCGGTCGCCGATCCGGTGTTGATGAGGAAGTTGCAGTGCTTCTCCGAAACCTGCGCCCCGCCGAGCACCATGCCCCGGCAGCCCGCCTGGTCGATCAGCGTCCAGGCCTTGTAGCCTTCCGGATTGCGGAAGGTGGAGCCGCCAGTGCGGGCGCGGACGGGCTGGGTCGCCTCGCGGCTGGCCTTGATCTCGTGCATCCGGGCGGCAATGAGCTGCGTCTCGCCCGGGCGGGCGCGCAGCCGGGCGCGGACCACCACCGCGCCGGGCGGGATGTTCGCGTGGCGGTAGGAGAGACCGAGCTCGTGCGCCGCGAGGCGGACGATCTCGCCGCTGCGCAGGACGAGTTCGGCCCAATCCAGCACCTCGGCCATTTCCGCCCCGTAGGCGCCCGCGTTCATCGCCACCGCGCCACCGAGGCTGCCTGGAATGCCGGAGAGGAATTCGAGTCCGGCGAGGCCCGCCGCCGCCGCCCGTTCGGCGATGGTGGCGTCCAGCGCCGCGGCCCCGGCGACGATGCCGCCTTCCTCCACCGCGATGCCGCTGAAGCCGCGCGCGAGCTTCACCACGATGCCGGGAATGCCGCCATCGCGGATGATCAGGTTGGAGGCGGCGCCGATGACCGTGACCGGAATTTCCGGCGCCAGCCCCGCGAGGAAATGCGACAGATCCGCCGCGTCCGCCGGGCGCACCAGCATTTCCCCCGGCCCGCCCACCCGGAACCAGGTGAAGGGCGCCAGCGGCGCATCATGCTGGATGCGCCCGCGCAGGGTAGGCAGCGCCTCGGTCCAGCTCAGGGCGAGCGCCGCAGTCATCGCATGCCGCCCGCGCCGCGGCGGAAATTCTCGTTCAGCGCCTTCATCTGGTTCGGCAGGCTCTGCGCCCAGTAGGTGATGTTGCCGGCGCCGAGGCAGACCACGAAATCCCCGGTGCGGGCGATGGCGTTCACCATCTCGGCCAGATGATCCGGGCTCGCCAGCGGCACCACGGAACGGTGCCCGCGCGCGCGCAGCCCCTCCACCAGCGCATCGCGGTCGATGCCCTCGATCGGCTGCTCGCCGGCGGCATAGACATCGGCGACAATGACGGTGCCGGCATCGTTCATGCAGGTGCAGAACTCCTCGAAGAGCGAGGCGAGGCGCGAGTAGCGGTGCGGCTGCACCACCGCGATCACCTCGCGCGCGCCCGCCTGCCGGGCCGCCTTCAGCACGGCGGCGATCTCCACCGGATGATGGCCGTAATCATCGATGACGGTGATGCCCGAAACCTCGCCCACCTTGGTGAAGCGCCGCTTGACGCCGCGGAAATTGCTCAGCGAGGTGCGCAGGTCGGCCTCGCTCACGTCCATCTCCAGCCCGACCGCGATTGCCGCCAGCGCGTTCTGGACGTTGTGGTTGCCGAGCATGGGCAGGCGGAACGGCCCGAGCCTGCGGATGCGCCCGGCCATGCGGTCCGAGAGCCGGACCTCGAAGGTGGCGCCGTTGCGGTCCGACATGATGCGCTCGGCGCGCACATCGGCCTGCGGCGAGAGCCCGTAAGTGATGATGCGGTGATCCGAGAGATCGGGAATCATCTGCTGCACGGCGGGGTGATCGATGCAGAGCACGGCGAAGCCGTAGAAGGGGATGTTGGCGACGAACTGCCGGTAGCCCTGCTCCATCGCCTCCTTGCTGCCCCAATGATCGAGATGCTCGGGGTCCATGTTGGTCACCACCGCGATGACGGCGGGCAGGCGGAGGAAGCTGCCGTCGCTCTCATCCGCCTCGACCACCATCCAGTCGCCCTGGCCCAGCCTGGTGTTGGTGCCATAGGCGTTGACGATGCCGCCATTGATGACGGTGGGATCGAAATTCGCCCCCTCCAGCACGGCGGCGACCAGGCTGGTGGTGGTGGTCTTGCCATGGGTGCCGCCGATGGCGACCGACCAGCGCAGGCGCATCAGCTCGGCCAGCATCTCCGCCCGGCGCACCACCGGGATCAGCTTCGCCCGGGCAGCCTGCACCTCGGGATTGTCGCGCGGGACGGCGGTGGAAACCACCACCACCTGGGCGTCGCGCAGATTGGCGGCGTCGTGCCCGATGGTGATGGGGATGCCGGATTCGCGCAGCCGGGTGATGTTGGCATTCTCGGCAATGTCCGTGCCCTGCACCGAATAGCCAAGATTATGCAGCACCTCGGCGATGCCGGACATGCCGATGCCGCCGATGCCGACGAAATGCACGGTCCCGATCGATAGCGGCATTGCCCTCATCGCGCGGTCTCCGCGCTGGCGCGCTGCTGCACGAGATCGGCGAGCCTCGATGCCGCGTCCGGGCGTCCGGCGCGGGCGGCGGCTGCCGCCATGGCGGCAAGGCGCGCCGGCTCCTCCAGAAGGGTTCGCACGGCGCGGGCGAGGAGTTCCGGCGTCGTCGTGGCTTGATCGAGCCGGATGGCGGCGT
>DASTAF010000151.1:0-7167 GCA_035713005.1 Acetobacteraceae bacterium | reverse complement strand
GGCGCCACCGACGAGCAGCTCGATTTCCACATCCTCTACGCCTCCGGCCGCCAGGGCTGGGCGGATGCCGAGCTGAACGGCGCGCGCGAAAGCCTCGCCCCGCTCTTCGAGCTGATCCTGAGCCACGTGCCCGCGCCTGATCTGGACGAGGAGGCGCCCTTCGCCATGGTCGCCTCGATCCTGGAGAGCGACAATTTCCTCGGCCGGGTGCTGACCGGGCGGGTCGAGCAGGGCCGGGCGACGGTGAACATGCCGGTGAAGGTGCTGCGCGGCGACGGCACGGTGGTGGAAACCGGAAGGCTGACCAAGCTGCTCGCCTTCCGGGGGCTGGAGCGGGTGCCGGTGGAGAGCGTGGCGGCGGGCGACATCATCGCCGTCGCCGGGCTGAAGGAGGCGACGATCCCGGAAACCATCGGCGCCACCGAGCTTGCCGAGGCGCTGCCCGCCGATCCGGTCGATCCGCCGACGCTGTCGATGACCTTCCGCATCAATGACGGGCCGCTGGCCGGGCGCGAGGGCAAGAAAGTCACCTCCCGCCAGATCCGCGACCGGCTCTATCGCGAGGCGGAGGGCAATGTCGCCATCCGGGTGAGCGATTCCACCGAAACCGAGGCCTTCGAGGTGGCGGGGCGCGGGGAATTGCAGCTCGGCGTGCTGATCGAGCAGATGCGCCGGGAAGGCTTCGAGCTGACCATCGGCCGGCCGCGCGTCCTCACCCGGATCAACGAGGAGACGGGCGAGCGCGAGGAGCCGATGGAGGAGGTGCTGATCGACGTCGATGAGCCCTATTCCGGCGTGGTGGTGGACAAGATGTCCCGCCGCAAGGGCGAGCTGGTCGATATCCGCCCCTCCGGCGGCGGCAAGCAGCGCCTCACCTTCCGCATCCCCAGCCGCGGGCTGATCGGCTATCACGGCGAGTTCCTCACCGATACGCGCGGCACCGGGGTGATGAACCGGCTCTTCGCCGGCTACGGCCCGTGGCGCGGCTCGCTGGAAGGCCGCCGCAACGGCGCGCTGATCTCGAATGCGGATGGCGAATCGGTGCAGTATTCGCTGTTCTCCCTGCAGGATCGCGGCACGCTGTTCGTCGGGCCGGGGGAGAAGGTCTATGTCGGCATGATCCTCGGCGAGCACAGCCGGGACAACGATCTCGACGTGAATCCGATCCGCGAGAAGAAGCTCACCAATATCCGCGCCGCCGGCAAGGACGAGGCGCTGCTGCTCACCCCGCCGCGCAAATTGTCGCTCGAACAGGCCATCGCCTATATCGAGGATGACGAGCTGGTGGAGGTCACGCCGGGGGCGGTGCGGCTGCGCAAGCGCCATCTCGATCCGCATGCCCGCAAGCGGGCGGACCGCCAGGGCGACAACGAGGCGGCCTGACAAAAGGGGCGAGGGGTTCATCCGCGTTGCGCGCCGGCTCGTGACGCAATAGAGATGGCCCCTCATCCGCATCCTTTCTGATTGCTGACATGGACCCTTCCTATCCGGCCACCCCCGCGCGACTTTCCCCCGGCACCAGGCTCTGGCGGAGCCTGATCCTCTGGCGCGGGATCGCCCTTCTCGCCGTCATCGCCGCGCTGGTGCTGGCGGTGCTGCGGCCCCATCCGGTCGCGGGGCCCGATCTGGTCGCGGTGCTGGAACCCACCCAGGCGGCGCCCCCTGCTTCGCCCGGCGCCTCGCGCCTCATATTCACCGTGGCCCTGTACCCGGACGGCTCGGTCGCGCTGCGGCCGCTCAGCACCCGCAAGCCGCCGAAGGGGAAGGTCTGGCAGCTCTGGGCCATCGCCCCGAGCGAGAGGCCGGTGGCGGTCGGGCTGATCCACGCGGGCAAGCCGACCCGGCTGGGTCCGGGCGATGTTCCCGGCTCGCTGCGCCACGCCCATGTGCTGATCGCCGTCTCGGTCGAGCCGCCGAAAGGTTCGGCCAGCGGCCTGCCCACCGGCCCGATGGTGTTCACCGGCCCATTGCTGAGGCTGCGGTAGGCGCGCGGCTTCCCCGCGCGGCTTGGATTTCCCCCGCCTCCCTTCCTAAATGCAGATCGAAGCAAGATTCGAGGAAGGAATAAATTGGACGATCCATACAAAGTCCTGGGGGTGGCGAAGGACGCCAAGCCCGAGGAGATTCGCCAGGCTTACAGGAAGCTGGCGAAGCAGCATCATCCGGACCTCAATCCGGACAACAAGGCCGCCGAGGAGAAGTTCAAATCCGTGTCCTCGGCCTATGAACTGCTCTCGGACGCCGAGAAGCGGGCGCGGTACGACCGTGGCGAGATCGACGCCAGCGGCGCCGAGAAGCCGCAGCAGCGCGGCTACCGCCACTATGCCGATGCCGACCGCGCCGCCCGCTACGGCGCCGGCGCCCAAGGCGCGGGCTGGAGCGGCGGCAGCTTCGAGGATCTGTTCGGCGACGTGTTCCGCAGCCGGAACGCCGGCTCCGGCGGCAACGCCCGGATGCGCGGCGCCGACGAGCATTACAGCCTGACCATCGATTTCCTCGATTCGATCCGTGGCGCGACGCAACGGCTGACCCTGCCGGACGGCCGGACCCTGGACGTGAAGGTGCCGCCGGGCATCGAGCAGGGGCAGATCATGCGGCTGCGCGGGCAGGGCGGCCCCGGCTGGAACGGCGGCCCGGCGGGCGACGCGCTGATCGAGATCGGCATCCGCGAGCATCCGTATTTCCGCCGCGAGGGGCGGAACATCCGGCTGGAGCTTCCGGTGACGCTGTCCGAGGCGGTGCTGGGCGGCCGGGTGACGGCGCCGACCCCCGGCGGCCCGGTGAACGTCACCATCCCCGCCCATTCCGATACCGGCACCGAGCTGCGGCTGCGCGGGCGCGGCATGCCCGGGCAGGGCGATCAGCCGGCGGGCGATCTCCATCTCACGCTGAAGGTGGTGCTCGGCCCGCCCGATCCGGCGCTGGAAGCCTTCCTGCGCGAGCGCAAGGCGGAGCCGGGCTTCGATCCGCGCGGCGCGCTGATGGAGGCGGCATGATCAGCATCGAAATTCTCTGCGCCCAGATCGGCGGGCTGCGCCCGGAGGATGTGGAGCGGTGGGTGGTCAACCGCTGGGTGCGGGCGGATGGCGAGGCCGGGCAGTACCGCTTCCACGACATCGATGTCGCGCGCGTGCGGCTGATCGTCGAGCTGCGGGACGTGATGCAGGTGAACGAGGACGCCCTGCCGGTGGTGCTCGGCCTGCTCGATCAGCTCTACGCGCTGCGCCGCCAGATGCGGCGGCTGGGTTCGGCGCTGGACGAGACGATTTCCGAGGATGCCCGCCGCAGCCTGGCGGAGAAGCTGGCCGGGCGGGCCTGATGCCTGCCCGCCCGCGCCGGCACGCTTGCGCTGGCGCGGCGATGCGGCTAAATCGCCCTCACTGGTCGGGTGCGTAGCTCAGCGGGAGAGCATCGCCTTCACACGGCGGGGGTCACAGGTTCAATCCCTGTCGCACCCACCAGGGAATCAGGTGTCAGGAATCAGGCGAATCTCGCCAGCCTGATCGCGGTATGGCCGCGGCCGACCTTCAGGCTCGGCATCACCAGCAGGCAATTATCATGCGGAGTGCGGATTTCGGTCGTCCCGTCATGGGCGATCAGCGTGTCCCGCCGCTTCACCACCTCGCCGCCGCGAAAGCGCCGGATGAAGGCGAAGCGCGCCGTGTTCGCGGTCACCACCCTCGTCACCTCGGCGAAGCGCGGCGGCGCCTTGGGCGCGCCGGAACCCGGCGCCATGCCCGCATGCTCCAGCAGCGCGTCCACCGTCGCCCGCATCTGCACCACCGTCGCCGGCTCCCAGTGCTGCCCGGCCTCCACCAGCACGCAGGCCGAATCGCCGCCCGGCTCGACGAAGCGGTGATAATCGATCAGCCGCCGCCCGCCCGCATGGCCGCCATCCGCCACCACCAGGCCCGGCGTGCCGATGGCCAGCGCCAGCGCCTTGCCCCGCGCGCCGAGGCCGGAAAGCAGCAGCGGGTCCGAGGGCCAGAGCATGGAGTGCAGATCGAGCACGCAATCGGCGCAGTCGATCGCCGGGCGGATCGCCCGCGCCCGGTCCAGCTCCGCAGAGCGGCGCGGCCCTTCCAGTGTCGCCCGGTCCCAGAGCCGGTTCAGGTCCTCGTCGATGAAGCGGGACGCGGTGGGGTTGGCGGCATCGAAGCGCTCAAAGGCGCCGAGATTGGCGAAGCCCAGGGTCAGCCTGCCGCGAGCGGGGCGGAAACCCTCGCGCAGCAGCGCGTCGAGCACGATGGCGCCGCCGATCTCGTTGCCGTGCATCAGGCCCAGGATCAGCACGTGCGGGCCGGAGCGGGGGGCGGCGAAGCTGCAGAAGCCGGTCAGGCCCGTATTCCCCCCGATCCAGGGCGAGAGGTCCGGCGGCGTCAGCGCCACCTCGAAGCGCGGCACCTCGTCTGCCGGGAAAGGCGGCGTCGCGGTTGCATCGGGCGCGTCGTCTGGGCAAGACATGATCCTACTCTAACCGCAGATTGTCATACCGCAACATGTCCGTGATCAAAGAAAGGCCCGGGCTCGGCCCGCTGCACCGGGCATGGCGCCTGCTGCCCCCGGCGGCGCGGCGGAAGGGCGCGCGCGCCCTGTCCATGGCCCTGGCGCCGAGGCGGGACGCGGCGCCCCCGGCCCGCAGCGCGGGGGTGGCGGTCGCCGGGGAAATGGGCCGCGTCTCCGGCCTGGGCGAGGCGGCGCGGCTGCTCCATGCCGGATGCGCCGCCGCCGGGGCCGACCGGGGCGCCGTCACCCTCGGCCTGCTGCGCGCGCCGGCGCCGCCGGTTCCGCGGGATGCGGCGCTGATCCTGCACGCGAACGCGCCGGTGATTCCGCTGATGCTGGCCCGCGCGCCGCGAAACTTCCTGCGCGGGCGGCGGGTGATCGGCTTCTGGAACTGGGAGCTGCCCATCCTGCCGGAGGAATGGCGCGCGGGCTCCGCCTATGTGCACGAAATCTGGACCCCTTCCGCCTTCACCAAGGCGGCGCTGGAGGGGATGTTCCCCGGCCTCGTGCGGCTGGTGCCCTATCCGCTCGCCGCCCTGCCGCTGCCGCCCGCCGATCCGGGCCGGGCGGCGCTCGGCCTGCCGGGCGATGCCGTCGTCACCAGCGTGATCGCCAATCTGGGGGCGAGCTTCGCCCGCAAGAACCCGCTCGGCGCCATCGCCGCGCACCGGCTGGCCTTCGGCGGCAGGCAGGACCGGATTCTGGTGCTGAAGCTGGCGGGCGGCGCCGCCTTCCCCGCCGATCTGGCGCGGGTCACGGCCGCCATCGGTGATTCGCCCAATATCAGGCTGATCGACGAGGTCTGGCCGGGAAGCCGCATCCACGGCCTGATCGCGGCCAGCGACATGGTGCTGTCGCTGCACCGGGCGGAGGGATTCGGGCTGGTTCCGGCGGAGGCGATGCTGCGCGGCGTGCCGGTGGTGGCCACCGGCTGGTCCGGCAATCTGCAGTTCATGGACCCGGAAAGCGCTGGCCTGGTGCCGTACCGGCTGGCGCCCGTGGAGGATGAGCGGGGCGATTACGCGCTGCCCGGCGCCGTCTGGGCGGAGCCGGATACCGGCGCCGCCGCCTCGCTGCTGCGGGCGCTCGCGGATGATCCCGCCCGCCGCGCCGCCCTGGGCGGGCGGGGCCGCGACCATGCCATGTCGGCGCTGGGGGCGGGACCGCTTCTGGCCGCGCTGGATGCGGCGGGGATCGCGCATTGACCATCGCCCGCATCCTCACCACCGATCTCGCCGGGCTGCGCAACCAGGCGCTGGGGCTGGCCGAGGCGGCGGGATTCACCCCCGATCCGCGCGTCATCGCGCCGAGGAAGCCCTGGTCCTGGCTCCCGGCCCGGCTCTGGCCCGACCCGCTTACGGCGATCAACAGCGCCGCATTGGCGCCCCCCGGCGATGTGCTGATCGGCTGCGGCGGGGTTTCGGCGCGGGTGCTGGCGGCGCTGCGCCGGCCGGGCCTTCCCGCCGTCATCATCCAGCATCCGCGCATGGACGCGGCCAGGTTCGATCTGGTGGTGGCGGCCCGGCATGACGATATCACCGGCCCGAACGTGATCGTCACCCGCACCGCGCTGCACCGGGTCTCCCCGGCCAGGCTGGCGGCGGAGCGGTCGCGCTGGGCGCCCATTTTCGCCCATCTGCCGCGCCCGCTGGCGGCGGTGCTGATCGGCGGCAGCAATGGCCGCTACCGGCTGGACGCCAGGGCGGCGGAGCGCCTTGCCGGGCAGCTCGCCGAAATGATGCGGCGCGACCGCGCCGGGCTGATGCTCACCCCCTCCCGCCGCACCGATCCCGCCGCCCTTTCCATCCTCCGCCGCGGGCTGGAGCCGCTGGGCGCGTATTTCTGGGACATGAGCGGGGAGAACCCCTATTTCGGCATGCTGGCGCTGGCCGACGCGATTGTGGTAACCGCCGATTCCGTCTCCATGGTCTCGGAAGCCGCGGCGACCGCCGCCCCCGTGCTGCTGGCGCGGCTGCCGGGCCGCTCCGGGCGGATCGGCGGCTTCATGGAGGCGCTGGCCGCCGAGGGCAGGGTGCGGGACTTCGCCGGGCGATTGGACCTCTGGCCGGTTCAGCCGGTAAATGATACCCAGGAAGCCGCGGATGAGATGCGGCGGCGGCTGGGACTGTAGGAAGCTCATTCATCCATGCTCGACATCGAAACCTTCGACAATCTTCGCGGCGGCAACGTGGTGTACAAGGCGCTGGCGCATCCGCTGGCGGCGGAGGCGCTGGCGCGGCTGGCGGCGCGGCTGGGCGAGGCGGGACCGGCCGCCATCTACGACCCCGACGGCATCGCCGGGCCGCTGCGCGCGCTGGCGCCGGAATTCCCGGTCGAGGGCGTCTATGTCCACGATACCCTGGCGGTCGGGCACAAGCGGGCGGGGCTGGAGGCAAGGGCGATCCTCGATCTGAAGCGGGCGGATGCGCGGGTGGTGCTGATCGCCGCCTTCGACGCGGCGCGGCTCGCCGCGCGGATCGCCCCCTTCGTGCCGGAAGGGGCGGAAATCCTGACGCTCGATGAGATCCGGCTGCCGGATGCGATGCTGACCAACCGCCGCCGCTATCTCGACCCGCTGAACTTCGCCGGCAATTTCGTCTTCTTCCGCGACGACGACCGGATGGCGACGCGGCTGGCCACGGCGAATTACTGGCACGGCTA
>DASTAF010000150.1:0-2540 GCA_035713005.1 Acetobacteraceae bacterium | reverse complement strand
GTCGCCGAGTTGTCCTGCGCCATGGCGACGCCCGTCATGAGCATGAGGGACGCGCTGGCCAAAAGAAGTTTCCGCATGTAATAGCCTCCTTTGTGAAGCTGATTGTTAGGACTGGGTTCCAGATTTCGAAGCTGAATCCTTCATCGTCTTGGACTGGGTGCTGCGCCGCTGGCTCGGCGTCGCATGATCCGAGGATGACATTGCCGAAGAAGACTGGGCCGAGGAAGACTGGGCCGGCTTATTCGGCTGGCCGCTGTTGGCGTCCGCGCCCCTGGCATCCGTGCCCTTGCCGGAAGCCGCTCCCGGACCGGTCAGCCCGCCGGGATGGAGCGCCGTTCCGGCCGCCGGCGCCTGGGCGCATGCAACCCCCGTGGCGAGGATCAGCGACGCGGCCGCCAGAACAATACCCTTCAAGTGCAACTCCTTCCTGAACCTCCGGACCCCGGCGCGAAAACCGCCGGTCGCCGGAACGCGCCGGGCCGCGGATGCTTTCGCGGTAGCCTATCGCAACGATTTAAGGATGCATTTCCGCGAAACAAGCAGGGCCGGTTGACCTGTAAATTAAACCGGAGTCATGGACGGTTCGCTATCGCCACGAACATCAGGTGCCCATGAGTCTGCTCCCGAACCACCGCCGCGGCATCGCCCTGATCACCGGCCTCGGATTCTCCTCCGGCCTGCCGCTGGCGCTTTCCGGCTTCACCCTGCGCCTCTGGCTTACCCGCGCCCATCTGCCGCTGGGGGCGATCGGGCTCACCGCCGATCTCGGCATCGCCTATTCGCTGAAATTCCTCTGGGCGCCGTTCCTGGACGAGTTGCCTGCCCCCGGCCCGTTCCGCCTGCTGGGCAGGCGGCGCGGCTGGCTGATGCTGTTCCAGCTTCTGCTCATCGCCGCCATCGCCGCCCTCGCCTTCTCCCATCCGGCCCATGCCCTGGGGACGACGCTCGCCGCGGGGGCGCTGGTCGCCTTCTTCTCCGCCAGCCAGGACATATTGATCGACGCCTGGCGCATCGAGACCTTTCCCAGCCGCATGCAGGGCGCGGCGATGGCGGGCTATGTGTGGGGATACCGCGCCGCCATGCTGATCTCCGGCTCCGGGGTGATCGCGCTCTCGGCGAAGACCGGCTGGAATCTCGCCTTGCTTCTGATGGTGCCGCTGCAGGGCATCGGCGCCCTGGTCACCCTGTTATGCCGGGAGCCGGAGCCGCCGCCGCCGCAGGCGCGGAGGAGCCTCGCCGCCCGGTTCCGCGAGGCGGTGCGCGCCCCGCTCGCCGAGTTCTTCAGCCGGCGCGGCGCCCTCATCATCCTCAGCTTCGTGGTGCTGTTCCGGCTGGGCGAGGCGATGGCCGGGGTGATGCTGCCGCCCTATTACACCCATCTCGGCTTCAACCGCGCCGCCATCGCGGTGGCGAACGGGCCGATCTCGCTCGCCGCCGTGCTGGCCGGCGCGGCGCTGGGCGGCGTGCTGGTGGCGCGGATCGGGGTGGGCCGCGCCCTGCTCGCCACCGGCGCCTTCCAGACCCTGGCGCTGATCATGTATCCGCTGCTCGGCCTCTACCCGCACGCGCCGCACATACTGATGGCCACCTCGGCGCTGGAAAGCTTCGCCGACGGCATTTCGGACGCCGCCTTCATCACCTATCTCTCGGGATTATGCTCGCGCGAGCACACGGCGACGCAATACGCGCTGCTGTCCTCGCTCGCGGCGCTGGCGCTGCGGACGGTGGGCGGATTCTCCGGCTTCCTCGCCTCGGCGCTGGGCTGGATTCCCTTCTACGGCCTGAGCATGCTGGCGGCGCTGCCCGCCATGGCGGTGATGCTGGTGATCCTGCGCCGCTACCCGCCGGAACCCTTCCGCGCCCGGCCGTCGCGCGCCTGAGCCCTGAGCCCGGCGATCTCGCCGTTCAGCCGCCGCACCTCGTCCCGCAGCGCCGCGATCTCCTCGTGCAGCGCCGCATGGCCGGCATCCGCCCCCTCGGCCGGAGGATCGGCGGGAGAAATGGGCGGGTTGCGCTCGCGGAAGAAGGGGGTGAACAGGGACATGGCGCGCTCCATCATCGCCATGTTGCTGGCGATGCCCTGCCGGCTCATCTCCTCCATGCCCGGCGGCAGGAGGCCGCCGATGGTCTTCTCCATGGCGCTGCGCATCTGCTTCTGCTGGCTGGCGAAATAGGCCGCCGCCTGCTCCAGGAAGGGCGGCAGCCCCGGCTGCATGGTCTCGCCGTAGAAGCCGATGAGCTGGCGGAGGAAATTCGTCGGCAGCACCGGCCGCCCCTTGCTCTCCTCCTCGACGATGATCTGGGTGAGCACCGAGCGGGTGATGTCCTCCCCGGTCTTGGCGTCGAACACGGTGAAGTCCCGCCCGTCGCGCACCATCAGCGCCAGCGTGTCGAGCGTGATGTAGCAGGAGGTCTCGGTGTTGTAGAGGCGGCGGTTGGCGTATTTCTTCACCACCACCGGCTTGGCGGCGCCTGGTTTTTCCGGCTCCGTTCCGGCCCGGCTCTCATCGGAGGGGGGATGATCCTGCCCCCGGTTATCG
>DASTAF010000149.1:0-2633 GCA_035713005.1 Acetobacteraceae bacterium | reverse complement strand
GATGAACAAGGGCCAGGCATGAGGCATGGCGATGGCGGCAAGAATCGCCAGCACAACTGCCGTAGCCGCAGCAGCAATAATGCTCCGCCACGCTCCCGCCGCGAGCAGCGCCACCGGCGCCAGCATCGCCAGGGGCGGCTTGACCGTCAGCAGCCCGAAGGCGAGGCCGGCGAGAACCGGCCGCCGGTCCAGCAGGCCGAAGCCCAGGATCGTCAGCGCGGCGAGCCAGGGCATGGCCTGCCCGACCAGAAAATTATCCCAATAGACCGGCAATATCAGCGTCGCCAGCATCAGCGCCGGCAGGCAAGGCAAGCCGAACACGAAACCCAGCGCCGACGCGAGAGCAATCGTGCCGCCCAGCATCCATAGAATCCAGGCCGCCAGCGGCGGCAGCAGGCCAAACGGCGCCATGAACAGCACCATGCCCGGCGGATATCCCCAGCGGTAATGGCCGGTCAGAAAGGGAAACCGCGCCAGCACCCAGGCCTGAAAGCGCGCCGGATGAAACAGGGTCGCGGCCTGGCCGTGATCGAGCAGCCAGCCGGCGCCCCAGAACTGCAGGAAGTCCCGCGCGAGCGGCGCCGTGTGGATGCTGGCGGGGAAACGCACGGCGCCGCCTAACAGCATGGATCGGGCGATCATCATCTCCGGAACCAGGCCCAGCCCGGCGGAAAGAAGGATCAACGTCCAGGCCCGCCTGCTCATCCGGTAACCGCGCCTTTACCATTTCCAATTACTCTTCCGCATTATGCGCCGGTATTTCTTAATATTCTGTTTAGCGGCAGGGCTGGACCTGCTGATCGGCGCTCGTGATATCGGGCTGGTGCTGCATGGCGGGCTGATCGACCCGGACAGCTACATGCGGCTGCTGCGCATCCAGCAGGGGCTGAGCCAGGGGCATCTGGTCAACATGGTGCGGCGGGATGATTCAGGCACGCCGATCATCATCGAGTGGTCGCGCCTTTTCGATGCCGCGCTGGTGGCGCTGGCCACACCGCTGGCGCCTTTCCTGGGCTGGCACCGGGCGCTGTTCGCCAGCGGCGTCGCCTCCGGCCCGCTCGGCGCCGGGCTGCTTGGCGCCGCCCTGGCATTCGCCGCCGCGCCTTTGAGCGAGCGGCGCTTCATGTGGATGGCGCCGGTCATCGGCCTGCTGCTGCCGGGCATCAGAGGGTATGCCAGCTTCGGCATCATCCATTATCATCTGGTCATGCTTGCCGCCGCGGCGATGACGGCGGGCTTCGCGCTGCGGGCGCGGCATGGCAGCCGGCGCATGGGGCTGGCGGCGGGGATGGCCGGCGGCTTCGCGATCTGGATCATGCCCGAAACCATGCCCTTCGTGCTGTTCGCCTTCATCGGCCTGGGCTGGCGGTGGCTGCACCGCCCGATCGGCCCGGCGATGGCTTGGCTCGGCGCCGGTTTCGCCGGAGTCCTGGCGCTCGGCACCGCCATCGATCCGCCGCACGGCGGATTCTTCGCGCCGGAGATCGATCGGATATCGATCATCTATCTCCTGCTCGGTCTGGCCGTGCTTGGGGTAACGGCGCTGCTGGCCCGGCTCGACCGGCTGGAATTCTCGCACGGGCGGCGGAACCTCTTGGGCATCCTGGCCGCCCTCATCGGCTTCGCGGCATGGCTCGCGCGATATCCGCAGCTTGCTATCGGCCCCTACGCGCTCATGACTCCACGGGAGATGCGCCAGTTCTTCGGCGCCATGGCCGAAACCCAGCCCGTTCATGGCGCCGAGGAGGCATTCCTCCTGCTGGGACCCGGAGCGGCCGCACTTGTCTACTGCCTGCACCGGGCCTGGCGCATGCGGAATACGCCGCAGGAAGCCGGAGCCTGCGTCATCGCCGCCGCCGCCGGCCTGTTCGGCCTCGCCCTCACCGCGCGCTTCGTGATCTTCCAGCAATTTCCGGCAGGGTTCGCCGCGGCGCTCCTGCCCGTGGCCCTTTCGGACGCATCGAGGCGGCTGGCGGCTCGCCCCGCCAGGGCGGCGGCGGCGCGCATCGGCATGATCTTCACCTGCCTGATCGCCCCTTACACGCCGAGCATCGCAATGGCGGCGGTGCATGCTCCAAGGCGGGACGCAAAACTTCCTTCCTGCGCCATGCGTCACATCGCCCCGCTGCTGGCTCCGACTTCCGGGCAGGTGGTGCTGGCGCGGATGGGAGAGACGCCCGAACTTCTTTACCGGAGCCGGATCATCACCGTCGGCTCGCTCTACCAGCACGGAATCCCTGCTTATCTGCGCGCGCGGGCGGCGTGGCGGAGCCCGGTCAAGTCATATCCATCACCGGCCGTCATCGCCACCCGGGCCCGCTTCGTCCTGTTCTGCCCGGCCCGGCATTACGCCCCGGTAAAAGGCGCGCCGAAAAATTCGCTCTGGAACGAGCTTTCCAGAAACCGCCCGCCTGCCTGGCTGAAACAGACCGGCGCCGACAAATCCACCGGTTTCCGGCTCTATCGCATCTCGCCTGTAGGCCCTACCCGAGCGCCTTCAAAATAGATTCGGTAAGATCGGCCATGCGCGCCTTTCCGCCAAGATCGGGCGTGCGTGGCCCGGAAGGATCGGAAAGCGAGGTCTCGATCGCCCGCAGCATGGCCGCACCCGCCTCCACCTCGCCCAGATGATC
>DASTAF010000148.1:0-6190 GCA_035713005.1 Acetobacteraceae bacterium | reverse complement strand
CCGCTCGAAAGCTGGGGCGATGCGAGGGCCTGGGACGGCACGGTCAGCCTCATGCAGCCGATGGTCGAGCCGCTCTACGAGGGGCGCACGGGGCCGGAGATACTCTCCCTGCTGAGCGATCCGAAGCCGCGCGGCGGGCTGCAGATCCTGCGCGAATACTGGCAGGGCCAGTGGAAGGCGGGGGGTGCGGCTTTCGAGGCTAAATGGGAGCGGGCGCTGATCGCGGGCTTCGTTCCCAATACCGCCTTGCCCGCCGAAACCGTGACCGCCTCGGCGGGCGCGGCGAAGCCGGCGCCCCTTGCGCCCTCGGGCGGGCTGGACCTGCTGATCCGCCCCGATCCCAGCCTCTATGACGGGAGATTCGCCAATATCGGCTGGCTGCAGGAACTGCCCAAGCCGCTGACCAAGGTCGTCTGGGACAATTTCATCGCCATCAGCCCGGAACTCGCCAAGCGGGAATCGATCAGGAACGGCGACATCGTCGAGCTGCGGGCCCGCGGGAGGATGATATCCGGCCCGGCCTGGGCGCTGGCGGGCCAGCAGGCGGAGACGGTGACGGCGTATCTGGGTTATGGGCGGCAGGTGGCGGGGGCGGTGGCCGAGCGCGTCGGCTATGACGCCTATCCGATCCGCGAGCCGGCCACGCCCTGGCGCATCGCGAATGTCTCGCTCGCCAGGACGAAGCGGCAGCGCCAGCTCGCGACCACGCAGGAACTCTACACGATGGAGGGGCACGACTTCGCCAAGGCGCGCACGGTCTCCGCGCCGCCGATCGAATCGGGGAAGCCGCAGCAGGCCTTCTACAAGCCCTGGCCGGAGACCGGCTATGCCTGGGGCATGGTGATCGACATCGACAGCTGCATCGGCTGCAATGCCTGCGTCGTCGCCTGCCAAGCGGAGAACAACGTCCCCATCGTCGGGCGGGATCAGGTGCTGCGCGGGCGGGACATGCACTGGCTGCGGGTGGACCGCTATTCCAAGGGCGAGACGGAAAACCCCGATACCCGCTTCATGCCGGTGCCCTGCATGCAGTGCGAGCTGGCGCCCTGCGAGGTGGGATGCCCGGTGAACGCCACGGTGCACGACAATGACGGGCTCAACGTCATGGTCTATAACCGCTGCATCGGCACCCGCACCTGCGAAGCCTATTGTCCCTACAAGGTCCGGCGCTTCAACTTCACCGATTACGCGCTGAAGGCGCCGCCCTCGGCGCAGGCGCAGTACAATCCGGAAGTGACGGTGCGCGGCCGCGGGGTGATGGAGAAATGCACCTATTGCGTCCAGCGCATCGAGCGGGCGCATATCGTCGCCGACCGGGAGAACCGGAAGATCCATGACGGCGAGGTGAGGACCGCCTGCCAGGGCGCCTGCCCGACGCGGGCGATCACCTTCGGCAACCTCGCCGATCCGCATAGCGAGGTGAGCAGGGCGAAGGATACGGGCCGGCATTACACGCTGCTGGAGGAGCTGAACACGCGGCCGCGCACCACCTATCTCGCGGCGCTGAAGCCCTCCGCCGACGAGGGCAAGGCCTAGCCATGTTCGGGCGCAACGGGCGGCGGGAGAGCGAGCATCAGGAGAATGTGGGGGAGATCGTCTCCGCCATCGCCATAACCCATCCTTCCTGGAAGCTCTGGTGGCTCGCCCTGCTCGGCACTGGCGGGCTGCTCGGCCTGCTGGTGATCTGCCTCGCCTATCTGTTCGAGCGGGGCGTCGCCGTCTGGGGGAATAATTCCTTCGTCGTCTGGGCGCTCGACATCATCAGCTATGACTGGTGGATGGGCATAGCCTGCGGCGCGCTGCTGCTCTCGGCGGTGTTTCTGTTCCATGGCAGGAGGGGGGCGCTGAGCCGGCTGGCCCAGGCCGTCGCCCTGCCGGCGGGCATCTCGGCCGGAATATACCCGATCATCCATCTCGGCCGCCCGTGGTTCTTCTACTGGATGTTCGCCTATCCGAACGTGATGAACATGTGGCCGCAATTCCGCAGCCCGCTGTTCTGGGACGAGACCGACATCGTCGGCTTCCTCACCGTCGCCTCGATCTTCTGGTTCCTCGGCATGGTGCCCGATTTCGCGGTGATGCGGGATCATTCGGAGAAGCTGCTGCGCAAGCGGCTCTACGCCATCGCCGCCCTCGGGTGGCGGGGCGAGGCCTCGCACTGGACGCGCTGGAGCCAGAGCTGCCGGCTGCTCGCCCTGCTCGGGGTGCTCATCTCGATCAACGTGCAATGGGGCTCCTCGCTGATGTACGCCGTCTCGCTGGAGCCGGGCTGGCACGACACGCTGCTGCCGGTGGACGACATCATCAATTCCATCTTCGCCGGCGCCGGCGTCATCGCCGTGGTGACGAGCATGGTCAGGGTCGTCTATCCGCTGCGCCGGATGATCGACCGGGACGAGCTGGAATTCCTTGCCTGGGTTCTGCTGGCGCTCGGCATCGCCTCGGCCTTCCTCTACGCCACGGATTTCTTCTTCACCGCCTTCGGCGGCAATTCCTTTCAGCGGGACGCGCTGGTCCACCGGCTCACCGGCTCGCTCTCCTGGACCTTCTGGATGATGGTGGGGGCGGCGCAGATTCCGGTGCATGTGCTGTGGTTCCGCCGCGCCCGGCGCTCGGCCGGCACGCTGTTCGTGCTCGGGCTGCTGGTGATGGCGGGGGTGTGGGGCGACCGCGCCATGTCGATCCTGGGCCCGCTGCATCACGACTTCCTGCCGTCCTCGGTTCATCCCTGGCACGCCACCTTCTGGTCCATCGGCACCTGGCTCGGCACGGTGGGGATATTCCTGGCGATATACCTGCTGTTCCTGCGCTATCTTCCGGTGGTCTCGATCATCCAGGCGCGGCAGGAGGCGAGGCTGAGCGGGCGCTACGCCGATCCTCCCGCCGCGAAAAGCAAGAGGCCGGGCGGCAGGCTGCGCGCGCGGGTGGAGGCGTATCGTGGCTGAGGAAGGCAAGGCCCCGATGATCGCCGCCGAGTTCGGCGCGCCGGAGCCGCTGATCGCCGCCGCCGCCTCGGTGCGGGAGCGGGAATTCGGGGAACTCACCGCCTACACGCCGCTGCCCGTGCCGGGGCTGGTCAACGCGCTGGGCCGGAAGCCGCCCCGCGCGAGCCGCTTCGCCATCGCCGGCTATGTCTTCGGCATCGTGCTCTGCTTCGGCCTGATCTGCTACGCGACATTGTATGCCTATCCGATCAATGTCGGCGGGCGGCCGCTCTTCAGCTGGCCCTATTACATCGTGCCCACCGATGCGATCGGGCTGCTGTTCGGCGCGCTTTTCCTGCTGATCGGCTTCCTGGTCATGACCGGCCTGCCGAGGCTGCACCATCCGGCCTTCGACATCCCCGGTTTCGAGCGGGCGAGCGCGGACCGGTTCTTTCTCTGCATCCGGCCGGAATCGCCCAAGGCCGATGCGGCGATGGTGGAGCGCTTCCTCCGCGCCCTGCCGAACCCGCCGCTCGGCATCCACAGGGTGCGCCCGTGAAGCCGCGCGCGATCATGCTGCTGATCGGCGTCACCGCGCTCGCCGCCTGCCGGCACGAGAACATGTATACGCAACCCAAGGCCGTGCCCTACGGCTCCAGCAATTTCTTCGCCCGCAGGATGGTGATGCTGCACCCGCCGCCGGGCACGGTGGCGCGGAACGCGCCGGACCGGCCGGTGCCCCAGCCGAAGGCGATCACCGCCGCCATGCTGACGCGGGGGCGCAACCAGTTCAACATCGATTGCCAGCCCTGCCACGGCTATTCCGGCGACGGCAGGGGGATGATCGTCTCGCGCGGCTTCCCGAGGCCGCCGGAGCTGTATTCGCCGGAAGTGCGGAGGCTGAGCGCGCGGCAGATCTTCGACGTGATCACCCGGGGCAAGGGACCGATGTACGGCTATGGCTCGCTGATCGAGCCCGCCCTGCGCTGGGACATCGTGGCCTATGTCAGGGCGCTGCAGTTCAGCCAGTACGCGACCGCGGCGAAGCTGCCCGCGCATGACCGGCGGCTGCTCGCCGCCGTCAGGGGGGCGCCATGAGGAGGCTGCCGGCAAGGGCCTGGGCGGCGGGGCTGATCCTGCTCGGCATAGCGGGGCTGGTGGCGGGGCTGATCCTCTCCCGCCATGCCCTGACCATGCCTTCCTATCTGGCCGCCTGGCTGTTCATCGAGGCGCTGCCTTTCGGCGCCCTGCCGCTGGTGATGGTGGCCGACCTGCTGGCCATGGAGGAGCGCTCCCGCCCGCAGGCGCTGATCTTCGCCGCCCCGCTGCGCCGCCAGCTTCTGCTCGCCCCGCTCGCCGCCCTGCTGGCGATTCCGATGCTGCTCCGGGTGCATCCGCTGTTCTTCCATGGCGAGCATCTGGCCACGCCGCTGGCGCGGGCCTGGATGGCGCCGGCGCATTACATCATCCGCGTCGTCATCTATCTGATCGTCTGGACGGTGATGGCGCTGTTCTTCGCCCTGCCGCCCACGCCGCGGCATCCGCGCTCGCGCGGGCTGACCGTGCTGGGGCTGCTGCTGCATTTCGTCATCGGCTCCTTCGCGGCGGTGGATTTCGCCATGGCGGTCGAGCCGAAATGGAGCTCCGGCGATTTCGGGCTGCTCTTCATCGCCAGCCAGTCGGTGGTCGCGCTTTCGTTCGCCATGCTGCGCCAGGGCCGGGCCTGGATGCCGGTGACGCGGCAGGCCATGGTGCTGCTGGGCCTCGTCGGGTGCTGGATGTTCCTGCAATACACCCAGTTCCTGCCGATCTGGTCCGCCAACATGCCGGCGGAGGCGGTGTGGTATCTGCACCGTGACGCCGATGGCGGCCACACGATCGAATGGATCGGCTTCATCGGCGGCTTCGTCCTGCCGCTGCTCATCCTGCCCCTGCGGCGATATGGCGGCATCGCGGCGATCGCGGCGCTGCTTCTCATCGTGCAGGCGCTGGGGATGCTCTGGCTGATCACCCCTTCATTCCGGGCGAAATTCGCCCTTCTCGGCATCGACATCACCGAATTCATCGGGCTGCTCGGCATCGTGATCGGCATATCGCTCATTCTCGACGAGATGCGGCGGCCAGGACGGGTGCGAAATGGCTGATTTCCCGCCCAGGAAGCATCTCGGGACCTGGATCATGGGGCTGGGCGGGCTGATGCTCGGCGCCGGGGCCGGGCTGGTGACCCTGCCGAAGCTGGACGAGGCATCCAAGGGGCGCGGCCGGCATTCCAGCCTGCCGAGCCTGAAATCGGTGAAGGCGGGGCACGAGGTCGAGGATATCAGCGCCGCCCTGGTGGCCAAGGTGCTGGGCAGCATCGCCGTGATCTTCGCGTCGCTGATCGGCGGGGTGTTCTTCATGGTCGGGCATCTGAGCCACGCGGACATGAAGCGCTACGCGCCGCTGACCGCCGAGCAGAAAACCGCGAGCACCCCGCCGCTGCCGCGCCTGCAGGTGCATCCGCTGCAGGATTTCGGCGCCTACTGGCGGTTCGAGCGGCACCGGCTGAACTATTACGGCTGGTACGGGCCGCATCACGTCCATGCCCGCATCCCCATCGCGCGGGCCATGAAGCTCGAAGTCGGGCGCAGCCTGGACCAGGCCCCATGAACCAGTACCATCCCTTCGCCTGGTGGCCGGTCGCCGCCTCGGCCCAGGCGCATGAGATCAACCGCATCATCATCGCCTTCACCTGCGTGCTGGTCCTGCTGGTGGGACCGATTTTCGTGCTGCTGCCCTACTGGCTCTGGAAGTACCGCGAGGGCAGGGACGTGGACCGCACCCACCGCGAGAACCGCAACATCAAGATCGAGCTGAGCTGGATGCTGATCCCCTTCGCGGCGGCGCTGGTCTTTTTTGCCTGGGCTGGGCTCGTCTACAACGCGGATTTCCATCCGCCGCCGAACTCGATGGTCATCCAGGCCGTCGCCCGGCAGTGGATGTGGAAGTTCCAGCATCCCGGCGGCCACTGGGAGATCAACGACCTGCACGTGCCGGTGAACGAGAACATCCGCGTCGTGATGAACTCGCAGGACGTGATCCACGCGCTCTACATCCCGGCGCTGCGGCTGCAGATGGAGGTGATTCCCGGCCGCACGACGCAGGCCTGGTTCAATGCCGACCGCATCGGCGTCTATCACCTGGACTGCTCGGAATATTGCGGGGTGAACCATTCGCTGATGCGCGGCAGGCTCTACGTCATGAGCCAGGCCGCCTATGCCGCCTGG
>DASTAF010000147.1:0-5704 GCA_035713005.1 Acetobacteraceae bacterium | reverse complement strand
CCCTCCGTCGCCAGCCTCTATGGCGCCACGCCGCTGCGGCAGGAGAATGCCTATTTCTCCATCGGCGAGCGCTGCAACGCCAACGGCTCGAAGAAATGGCGCGAGCTGCAGGAGAAGCACGACTGGGACGGCTGCGTCGCCATGGGGCGCGAGCAGGTGGCCGAGGCGTCCAACGCGCTCGATATCTGCACCGCCTTCGTCGGACGGGACGAGGTGGCGGAGATGAACGAGGTGATCACCCGCTTCACCTCCTCGGTCAACGCGCCGCTGGTGATCGATTCCACCGAGCTTCCCGTGCTGTCGGCGGCTTTGCGCCTGCATGGCGGCAAGCCGATCATCAACTCGATCAATTTCGAGGATGGCGAGGCGCCCGCCGAAGCGCGGATGAAGCTCGCCCGCAAGTTCGGCACCGGCGTGATCGCGCTGACCATCGACGAGCAGGGCATGGCCAAGACCTCGGCGCAGAAGCTCGCGGTGGCGCGCCGCCTGGTCGATTTCGCCTGCAACAAACATGGTCTGCCGCAATCGGATCTGCTGATCGACCCGCTGACCTTCACCATTGCAACGGGCAATGAGGATGACCGCAAGCTGGGGCAATGGACGCTCGAAGGCATCAAGGCGATCCGTGCCGAATTCCCCGATATCCAGATCATCCTTGGCCTCTCCAATATCTCCTTCGGGTTGAACCCGGCGGCGCGGGCGGTGCTGAACTCGGTGTTTCTCGACCACGCGGTGCGCGCGGGCATGACCGGCGCCATCGTCCATGTCTCGAAAATCCGCCCGCTGCATCTCATCGCCCCGGAAGAGGTGCAGGTGATGGAGGATCTGATCTTCGACCGCCGGCGCGAGGGCTACGACCCGTTGCAGGCGCTGCTTGCCATGTTCGCCGACCGCAAGGCCGCCGAGGCGACCAAGAAGAAACGCGCCGATACCGTCGAAGGGCGCCTCAAGGACCGCATCGTCGATGGCGACCGCAAGGGGCTGACGGAGGAGCTGGACGAGGCGCTGCGGACGACGAAGCCGCTCGACATCATCAATAACATCCTGTTGGACGGGATGAAAGTGGTGGGCGAGCTGTTCGGCGCCGGCAAGATGCAGCTTCCCTTCGTGCTGCAATCGGCGGAGACGATGAAGGCCGCCGTCGCCTATCTGGAGCCGATGATGGAGCGGATCGAGGGCGGGCAGAAGGGCACCATCGTGCTCGCGACGGTGAAGGGGGACGTGCACGATATCGGCAAGAACCTGGTCGATATCATCCTCACCAATAACGGCTATCAGGTGGTCAATCTCGGCATCAAGGTGCCGCTCAGCGACATGGTTCATGCGGCGCGCGAGCATCATGCCCATGCCATCGGCATGTCCGGCCTGCTGGTGAAATCCACCGTGGTGATGCGGGAGAATCTCGAGGAGATGTCCCGCCAGGGGCTCGACATCCCGGTAATTCTCGGCGGCGCCGCGCTGACGCGCAACTATGTCGAGGATGAATGCGTGAGCGCCTATGCCTCGGGCCGCGTCGCCTATGCGCGCGATGCCTTCGACGGGCTGAACCTGATGGACAAGGTCACCGGCAACGGCTTCGACGATTATCTCGCCGCGATCCAGGCCAAGCGCGTCGGCAAGGCGCGCAACACCAAGCGCAGGCTTGGCGAGGCGGATGTTCGCGCCTTCGCCCCGGTCGATGTCAACGCCGTGCAGGCGCGCAGGCGGCGGCTGACGCAGGATACAGCGCTGATAACACCACCCTTCTGGGGCGCGCGGGTGATCGAGGCGCCGCCGAAGGCGATCATCCCCTTCATCAACGAGCGGTCCCTGTTCCAGTTCCAGTGGGGTTTCCGCAAGCAGGGCAAGTCGCTGGAGGAATTCATGGGCTGGGCGCGGCAGGAATTGCGCCCGGTGATGAAGCGGATGCTGACGCTCTGCGACGCCGACGACATCCTGAAGCCGCAAGCGGTCTATGGCTACTGGAAGGCGGCGGGGCAGGGCAACGAGCTGATCCTGTTCGAGCCGGACGGGATCACCGAGGTCGCGCGCTTTTCCCTGCCGCGCCAGCCGAAGGAGGATGGCGAATGCATTGCCGATTTCTTCCGCGACATCGAGGATGGCGAGCGGGACGTGATCGGCCTGCAGGTGGTCACGATGGGGCAGAAGGCTTCCGAGGTCGCCCGCGCCTGGTTCGAGGACAACCGCTATCAGGATTATCTCTATCTGCACGGGCTTTCGGTGGAAATGGCGGAGGCGATGGCGGAATACACCCACAAGCGCATCCGCGCCGAGCTCGGCTTCGCCTCCGAGGATGACCGCGACATGGAGAAGATGCTGGCGCAGAGCTATCGCGGCTCGCGCTATTCCTTTGGTTACCCCGCATGCCCGAAGCTGGAGGACCAGGTGCAGATTCTGCGCCTGCTGGGCGCGGAGCGGGTCGGCATCTCACTGTCGGATGAATTCCAGCTCCATCCCGAGCAATCGACCAGCGCCATCGTGGTGCTGAACCCGAAGGCGAAATATTTCTCGGTGTAATGGAAAAACCAGCAAAAGTTCTTTGGTTCTTTCTTTCAAGAAAGAACTTCTTCTTTGAAAAAAAGAAGCAAAAAACTTTTACTGGCTTTCTAGCGCTGCCGCTTCTGCTCGCCGGCTGCGCCACGCCGCCGCGCTGCGTGCCGAGGCCGGCGGTCACCCTCAGGATGAGCTTCCTGCATCACATCGTGCCACTGTTTGCCGCCAGCCTGAACGGCCGGCCGGCGAGGATGCTGCTCGATACCGGCGCGGGAATTTCCGCCCTCACCCCCGCTACCGTCCGGGCCGCCCATCTGCCGGTCGTCCCCGGCCATGTACTCACGCTCTCGGGGCCGGCCGGCAGCGTCAAGGTGCCGCTGGTGGCGGTGCGGGATTTCCGCCTCGGCAGCTCCTTCTCCCTGCCCGTCGGCTTCGCCGATGTCGATCTCTTCGGCGCCTGGCACCGGGCGGTGCTCGGCGCGGTCAGCGGCACGCTCGGCGCCGACATATTGAGCCATTACGACATCGATCTCGATTTTCCGCGAAACCGCGTCGTCCTGTTCGCGAATCCCTGCGGCGCGCAGGGCCGCCCCTGGGCGGGCGCGACGCCGGTGCGCTTCCGGCTTCTGCGCGGCGGGCAGATCGTGCTCCCCGTCACCCTCGATGGCCGCAGGGTGAGCGCGCTGCTCGATACCGGCAGCTCGCTCGACGACATGCCGCGCTCGCTGTTCCAGGCATCAGGCCTCGCGCAGACGGCGCCGATCTACCTGTTCTCGACCACCGGCCACGGCATCGGCGCCCGGACCTACAAAAGCGAGCTTTACCGCTTCCGCAAGCTCACCATCGGCGGGGAGAACCTGCGCGATCCGATCTTCAGCGTCGGCGGCCTCGCGGTGGGCGGCCCCTACGCCATCATCGGCGAGAACTTCATCCTCCGGCATGAAATTTTTGTGTCCTATCCGACGCGGACTCTGTACGTTCGGGGCCCGTGATCGCCCGCCGCCGCTCGCCGCGCAGGAAATAGGCCCGCCGGGTGGTTTCCGCCCTGAGTTCGCGGTCGCGTATCTTCATCAGGTCGGCGCGGGAGATGATGCCGAGCAGCCTGCCATCCCGCGGATCGACCACCGGAATCCGCGCCGCGTCCTCGGTCAGCATTTTCGTCGCGATGGTTCCGGCCATCTCGCCGGGGGCGGCGGTCACCACCGGCCGGTCGCGCAGCGCATCGCGCAGCAGCCGCTCGCGCGGGGTCTCGGCGCCGATCCAGGCCAGGACATCGGCGCGCGAGACCAGGCCGACAAGGCCGCCGCGCGCATCCACCACCGGATAGGCACGGTGGCGGTGCTCCTGATCGAGGAAATAGGCAATGGCGCCGCCGATGCTCATCGTCTCCGCCAGGGTCTCGACCGGCGCGGTCATGATGTCCCGCGCGCGGACCAGCGCCATCGGATCGACGATGTATTCCCGCGAGAGGTGATGGCCGCGCCGGGCCAGCTTCTCGGTCAGGATCGAGCGCTTCATCAGCAGCACCGTCACCGTGTAGCTCGCCATGCAGGCGGTGATGACGGGCAGGAGAATGGCGTGATTGCCCGTCAGCTCCACGGCGAACAGCGTCGCGGTGAAGGGGGCGCGCATGGTGCCCCCCATCATCGAGGCCATGCCGAGCACCGCCCAGAAGCCGGGCGCCGCCGCGGGCAGGAAGGGGGCGAGCACCGCGCCCAGCCCGCCGCCGATGATCAGCAGCGGCGCCAGCACGCCGCCGGAGGTGCCGGAGCCCAGGGCCACCGCCCAGATGATGCCCTTCACCAGCATCAGCCGCAGCGCCGACATCCCCGCGAGATGCCCCGCCAGCATCTGCGCGATATCGGGATAGCCGACGCCCAGCGCCCGCGGGTCGAACACGCCGCCGATGCCCACCACCACGGCGCCCAGCATCGGCCACCACATCCAGTGCACCGGCAGCTTCAGGAACCCATCCTCGGCGGCATAGACCATCTGGGTCAGCAGGGCCGAGCCCAGCCCGGCGAGCAGGCCGAGCCCGACCCAGCCCAGCGCGTGCACCGGCGAGATGACGGCGCCGCCGAGATAGGGGAAGATGGGCGCGGGCATCAGCAGGTAGCGCCGCTCGATGGCGGCGGTGACGCAGGCGATGGCCACGGGGAGCAGGCTGCGCGGCTTCAGCTCGAACAGCAGCAGCTCGACGGCGAGCAGCATGGCCGCGATCGGCGTGCCGAACACCGCCGTCATGCCGGCGCAGGCGCCGGCGACCAGCAGCGTCTTGCGCTCCATGTCGGTGATCTCGAAGAACTGCGCGAAGAGCGAGCCGATGGCCCCGCCGGTCATGATGATCGGGCCCTCGGCGCCGAACGGGCCGCCGGTGCCGATGGAGATGGCGGAGGAAAGCGGCTTCAGGATCGCGGTTTTCACATCGAGCCGCGAGCCGCCGAGCATGATCGCCTCCAGCGCCTCGGGAATGCCGTGTCCGCGGATCTTCTCGGTGCCGTATTTCGCCATCAGCCCGATGATCAGCGCGCCGAGCACGGGGATCAGGATGGTCCAGAGCGCCGGATGGCCATGCGGCGGATAGGCGCCGCCCGGCGGCAGCAGCCGCGTGGACCAGATGCCGTAATAGGAGACATCGTTGACCAGGGCGATCAGCCGCAGCAGCACCCATCCGGCGGCGACTCCGCCCGTTCCCGCGACCAGCCCCATGGCCATGGGCACGAAAACCCGCCGGTCGGTGGTGAAATCGCCCAGCTTTTCGAGTATGCCGTCGCCCTGTTCGGAATGAGCCATGAAACTTGCCGCCTTGATGCTTGCGGTCATATATCGCAAAGCGATATGATATCAAGCAATACCGATTTTGACAGGAGGCCTGCATGAGCCATGAGGCGCCGCCAGTGCTGACCCCGCATGATTACGAGGTCCTGGCGGATTTCCGCTACGGCATGCGGCACTTCCTCGATTTCAGCGAGAGGGCGGCGAAGCATGCCGGGCTGACGCCGCGCCAGCACCAGGCGCTGCTGGCGATCAAGGGATTTCCCGCCTCCCGCCGCATGACGGTGGGAGAGCTGGCGGAGCGGCTGGCCATCCATCACAACAGCGCGGTCGAGCTGGCGGGCCGCCTGAGCCGCTCGGGGCTGATCGAGCGGAGCAGCGATCCCACGGATCGCCGCCGCATCCTGCTCGGCCTGACGGAGATGGCGGAGGCGAG
>DASTAF010000146.1:0-2305 GCA_035713005.1 Acetobacteraceae bacterium | reverse complement strand
TCAGCAGCACCAGCACGCTGCTGACCAGCATCCAGGCCGTATCCCCGGCGCTGAGCACCTGCTGCGCCGCATCGGCGGGTGCGCAAAGGCAAAGGGCCGGCAGCGCCATTGCCCCGGCATTTCTTAGGCGTCGCCCCATCGCGACAATCTCCCTGATTTTACCCGATAGGCTTTTTCTTTTCAGGCTATTCTGGCGAGTGCCGCATCCAGCCGGGCGATTTCCGCCTGGGTACTGTCCAGCCTTTCGCGATTCTCGGCCACGATCTCCTCAGGCGCGCGGGCGACGAAATCCCGGTTTTCCAGCTTGCGGGCGATTTTTTCCGCCTCGGCGGCCGCCTTGGCGCGGGTCGCCGTCAGCCGCGCCCGCTCGGCGGCCAGATCGATCAACTCGGCCAGCGGCAGCACCAAAGTCGCCTCGTCCAGCACCGCCTGGGCGGCATCCTTCAGAATCGGGCCATGCAGCGGAGCGATCCCGCTCACCCGCGCCAGCCGCTTCACCGCGTCCTGCCAGCGCGCCGCACGGTCGAGCGTCGCCGCCGAGGCGTCGTGCAGGAAAACCGGAATCTGGCTCGCCGCCGGCACGTTCATCTCGTTGCGGATAGCGCGAATCTCGGAGATCAGCCGGATGACCCAGGAAAGCTCGCCGCGCGCGGCATCGGCGCCTTCGACCGTTTCCGGCTCCGGCCAGGTAGCGCGGATCAGCGAACCCTCCGGACCATAACCAAGCTGATCCCACAATGCTTCGGTGACAAAGGGGATCACCGGATGCAGCAGGCGCAGGATGACTCCCAGCGCATGCGCCGCCACCGCCCGCAGTTCCGCCGCGTCCTCCCCGGCGAGGCCGGGTTTGGCCAGTTCCAGAAACCAGTCGCAGAAATCGCCCCAGACGAAGCGGTAGCAGGCCTGTGCGTAGTCATTGAGCCGGAACGCTTCCAGCGCCGCCGTCGCTTCAATAATCGTGCGGCTCGCGGCATCGAGAATCCAGCGCGAGAGCGGCAGCCTCGCACCCTCCACATTGAAACTCAGTGCGGGCACCGCGCCATTCATCTCGCAGAAGCGGGCGGCGTTCCATAGCTTGGTGACGAAGCTGCGATTCGACTCCACCAGCCCGGCGCCGAGCTTGATGTTGCGCCCCGCCCCGCTCTGTGCCGCCACGGTGAAGCGCAGCGCATCCGCCCCATAGGCCTCGATCAGCGAGAGCGGGTCGATCACATTGCCCTTGGTCTTGCTCATCTTCTGGCCGCGCTCGTCGCGCACCAGCCCGTTGATGAGGACGGTGCGGAAGGGCACGTCCCCCATCACGTAGAGACCCATCATGATCATCCGGGCGACCCAGAAGAAGATGATGTCGAAGCCGGTGACCAGCACATCGCCCGGATAATAGCGGGCGAGTTCCGGCGTTTCATCCGGCCAGCCAAGGGTCGAGAAGGGCCAGAGCGCCGAGCTGAACCAGGTATCCAGCACATCCTCGTCCTGGGTGAGCGCCGCCGCGCGGCCATAATGCGCGTCGGCCTGGGCCTGGGCCGCTTCCGCATCCTCGGCCACGAAAACCGCGCCGTCCGGCCCATACCAGGCCGGAATCCGGTGCCCCCACCAGAGCTGGCGGGAGATGCACCAGGGCTCGATATTGCGCATCCAGGCAAAATAGGTGTTTTCCCACTGGCGCGGCACGAACTGGGTCCGCCCTTCCTCCACCGCCGCGATGGCAGGCTTCGCCAGTTCCTCGGCCTTGCAAAACCATTGCACCGTCAGCAGCGGCTCGATCACCACGCCGGACCGGTCCGCATGCGGCACCTGATGGATGGTGGCCTCGACATGATCGAGCAGCCCCTGCTCCTCCAGCCAAGCTACGATGGCCTTGCGGGCCGCGAACCGGTCCTGCCCTTCCAGCGTTCTCAGGAACGGATCGGCGGGACCGAGGTCGAGTTCGGCGAGGGTGACGCGTGCCTGCTTGTCCAGGATCGAGGGCATGGGCAGGTTATGCCGCTGGCCGACGGCGAAATCGTTGAAGTCATGCGCCGGGGTGATCTTGACCGCGCCTGAGCCTTTTTCCGGATCGGAATGCTCGTCCGCGATGATCGGGATGCGCCGCCGGGTGATCGGCAGGATGACGAATTTCCCCACCAGATCGCGGTGGCGCTCATCCTCCGGATGCACGGCGACGGCCGTATCCCCCAGCATCGTCTCGGGCCGGGAGGTGGCGACGGTGATGAAGCGGTCACTCCCCTCGATCGGGTAGCGCAGATGCCAGAGACTGCCCTTCATCTCCCGCATCTCGACCTCGAGATCGGAAAGCGCCGAGCCG
>DASTAF010000145.1:0-5211 GCA_035713005.1 Acetobacteraceae bacterium | reverse complement strand
ACCGCGCAGCTGACCATCCTGACCTATGAGCAGAAGATGCTCAACAACATGGTCGATATCGAGTTCGGCCGCACCGATCTCGGCGACAGCTTCGAGGTTTCGCCCTTCTACTGCGACTTCCAGTCCAACGCCATCTGCGGCAATCCGGACGAGATGGGCAAGGTTACCTCCACGCCGTTCTACCCCGTCTCGATCTGGGGCGGCCGGGTGCTGGTCACTCCCTCGCCCAACCTGTACGTGAAGGCCGGCATCTATCAGTCCGACCCGCTCACCAATCCAGGCGCCCATCACGGCTTCGACTGGGGCACCGAGGGTTCCACCGGCTTCCTGGTCCCAATCGAGGCCGGCTTCAAGTCGACCCCGGAAGGCGCGGTTGCTCCGAACCAGTATGACCTCGGCGTGATCTTCGACCGCACCCATTACACGGCGCCGTTCTACAACGCGATCGGTCCCGAGCAGTTCGGCCGCACCGCCGTCTATGCCCAGGCGCAGCAGATGGTCTACCAGCCGGTGCCGGGCAAGCCGCAGGGGCTCTACCTGTTCGGCGAGGGCATGGTCGGCGCTTCCGGCGGCAAGCAGGTTTCCAACTTCCAGGTGGAAGCCGGCGCGATCTGGCAGGGCATCTTCCCGAACCGCCCGAACGACAATCTCGGCGTCGCCATCAACGACGTTCACTACAACAACCGCTACCTGAACTACCTCTATAACGGCGTCGGCAACCTCAACAGCCGGGTTGCGCAGGGCGGCACGCAGTTCCCCGACAACAACCTGATGATGATGGAAATTCACTACGCGGTCCAGGTCAATCCCTGGATGAACGTGATGCCGAACTTCCAGTACATCATCCATCCGGACGGCCAGGCTTTCGCCAAGTATCCGGCGGCGAACCTGCCCAACGCGGCAGTGTTCGGCGTGCAGCTCTTCGTCGATCTGCCGACCCTGTTCGGCATCCCGACCAAGTCGTAAGGCCATTGCCCGTCCAGCCGGCTTCGGCAGGCTGGACGGCTCAAGTCACAACAAGAAAAACTGGATTCCCACCTGAACCCCGGCAAAAAGCCGGGGTTTTTGCTTGGCCGCCGCCCATCCCGAGCCCATTCCCCGAGCAGGCAGCAAAAAGGGCTGGCTATGCTCGCCAGCCCTTCGGGGCAGATGCCAGCCGCTCTGGGTCTAGATCAGGCCCGGCCGGTCCGCATCCGCCGCATGCGCAGGATCGTGTCGATGGTGATGGCGGCGAGCAGGATCCCGCCCTCGACGACGAAGCGGATCGAGGAGGCGGCGCCCAGCAGGTTCATGCCGTTCGAGACGCTCTCGATCACCAGCGCCCCGAACAGCGCGCCATAGACGCTGCCCCGGCCGCCGAACAGGCTGGTGCCGCCGATGACGGCCGCCGCCACCGCGTTCAGCATCAGATCGCCATTGCCCACCGCCGATGATGCCACCCCCAGCCGCGCCGCATTCAGATAGCCGGCGATGCCCACCAGGAAGCCGGCGATGACGAAGGCGGCGAGCTGGATGCCGCGCACGTTGATGCCCGAGCGCCGCGCCGCCTCCGCATTGCCACCCACCGCATAGAGATGCCGGCCGAACTGGGTGGATTTAGTCACGAAAGCGGCGATGAACAACGCCGCCAGGAAGATCACCAGCAGGAAGGGAACGCCGCGATAGGCGTTGAGCATGGCGACGGTGCCGAACAGCAGCACGCCGATGCCGATCAGCCGCATCGTGGCGGCAAACCCGTTCTCGCCGCCGCCGGCGCGCCGGTGCGCGATCTGCCGCAGCGCCACCGCCGCATAGGCGCCGAACAGCAGGATGCTGAGAATCCAGCCCCACATGGGGGCGAGGTTCAGCGTGCCGATGGCGGTGGTGAAATTGTCTGAAAGCGGCACCGAGCCGCCATGGGGCGTCAGCATGGCGAGGGTGATGCCCTCGCCGATCATGGCGCCGCCCAGCGTGACGATGAAGCTCGGTACCCCGACGCGCGAGACCAGCAGCCCTTGCAGATAGCCGATGATGGTGGCCGCCGCGATGCCGCAGAGCAGCGCCGCCCATACCGGAATGCCCAGGAACACCGTGAGCATCGAGAAGACCGAAGCCGCCACCACCGAGTTCCAGCCGATCGACAGATCGATCATGCCGAGCAGGATGACGAAGATTTCCGCGATCGCCAGCGTGCCGGTCACCACGATCTGGCCGGCGAGGTTGGACATGTTGCGCGGGGTGATGAAATTCGTGTTCATCGCCTCGAACACGATCCAGATCAGGATCAGCGCGACGATGACCGGCAGCATGCCGAGATCGGTGGCATTGGCGAAACCGCCGAGCCAGCGCCTGAACGGGCTTTCCGCCGGCTGGGGAAGCGGATTCGGCGCCGATTGGGGGGTGGTAACCGTGCTCATGCCATGACTCCCGCTGCCGTTCCCGGAATCGCCTGGGTGCCGGTGATGGCGCCCACCACCTCCTCCGGCGTGCATTCGCTCCGGCGCTTGTCGAACACCGTGGCGCCCAGCCGCAGCACCACGATCGCGTCCGCTACCTCGAAGACGTTCTGCATGTTGTGAGTGATCAGAATGACCCCGAAGCCCTGGCCTGCCAGATCGCGCACCAGCCGCAGCACCTCGGCGGTCTGGGCCACGCCGAGCGCCGCCGTCGGCTCGTCCATGATGACGAGCTTCGAGCCCCAGAGCACGGCGCGGGCGATAGCCACCGCCTGGCGCTGCCCGCCGGAAAGCGCCGCGACCGGCGTGTCGAGCGCCGGCAGGTTGATCCGCAGCGTCTTGAGAACCCGCCGCGCCTCGCTCTCCATTTCCAGGTCGCGCAGCACGCGCGGGCCGAAAGGCGTCGGCGCCGCATAAAGCTCGCGCCCCAGATACAGATTGGCGCAGATGCCCAGGTTGTCGCACAAGGCGAGGTCCTGGTAGACGGTCTGGATGCCGAGCGCGTTGGCGTCCGAAGGGTGGCGGATATGGACCTCGGCGCCCTCCAGGCGGATCTCGCCGCTATCGGCAGGCGCCGCGCCGGAAATCGCCTTGATGGTGGTGGACTTGCCGGCGCCGTTATCGCCGAGCAGGGCAGTAACCTCGCCGCGCCTGACGGTGAAGTTCACCTCGCGCAGCGCGGTGATCGCGCCATACCGCTTGTGCAGGCCGCGAACGCTCAACAAGGGTGCTTCAGTTGCGGCACTCATGGCGCTTCTCCCGTGGAAAGGCGGGAATGCGGCCAGCGAGCCGCATTCCCCGGTCTCGGCTCAGTGGTGGCTCTTGCACTGCCCGGCATTGGCGGCCGCGCCGACGCAGATGTCGCTCCACTTGGTATAGCCGGAACTGATGACAGTGTCCGCAATATTCTTCTTGGTCACGACCACGGGGGTCAGCAGGACTGACGGCACCTTGACCATGCCGTTATAGGTCTTGCTGTTCACCAGGCCGGAAGGCGGCTTGCTGTTGGTGGCGACGGCGACGGCGAGCTGCGCCGCGGCGGCGGCTTCCTGCGGCACGAACTTGAACACGGTCATCGACTGCAGGCCCTCCAGGATATAGGTGAGCCCGCCATTGGTGGCGTCCTGCCCCGTCACCGGCACCTTGCCGGCCAGCCCCACGCCCTGCAGCGCGCGGATGGCGCCGGAGGCCATGCCGTCATTCGCCGCCAGCACGCCATTGACGTTGTTGTGCAGCCGGGTCAGCGCCTGCTGGGATTCCTCGAAGGCGTTCTGCGGGCTCCAGTCCGGCGTCATCACCGTATAGGCGAGCTTGAGCTTGCCGGACTTGAACATCGGGCCCAGCACGCTCATCGCGCCCTTGCGGAAATCGAAGGCATTCGGGTCGGTCGGGGCGCCGTTGATCATCATGACCGAGCCGCCCGGCTTGGTGTGGGCGGCGATATACTGGCCCTGCAGCTTGCCCACCTGCACGTTGTCGAACGAGACATAATAGTCCGGCTTGGAGTTCTGGATCAGCCGGTCGTAGGAAATCACCTTGACATGGTTGCGGGCGGCGAAATTGACGATGGCGGCCCCCGCCTTGCCGTCCACCGGATCGACCACCAGCACGTCAGCACCGTTGGAGATGGCGGATTGCGCCTGGTTGAACTCGGTATCGGGGCTGGAATTGGCGTTGGTGACGATCAGCTTCGCGTTCGGGTCCGCCGCATGCGCCATCTTGATGAACCAGGGACGGTCCACCTGCTCGTAGCGGGGAGAGGAGTTTTCCGGCAACAGGAAGGCGATGGTGACCTTCTTGCCGCTGATCTTCACCGGCTTCGGCTTGCTGATCGTGGCGGCATGGGCGGGCATGGCAAGACCAATGGCAGCCGCGGCCGCGATGGCGGCGCCCTGAAGGCAAGTCTTCATTTTCATGGTTTTCACCGAAAGTTTCCTCAACCGTTATTATCAATAGAGTGACAAAGCCGTGCTCGCCGGGGCTAATTAATTAGACCCTTGGACAAATGGTCGTATCCCGCCGGACGGCAAAATGTCAAGACTCTTCTGAAAACTCCCGGAAGAAGCCGGAGCGGGGCGGCGCCTGCCGCCCCGGAAGCCTTATTGAAGCTGCTTGTCGGCTTCCCGCAGATCGCCGTTCTCGACGCTGGCGATCGCATGATTGAGAATCTGAACCACGGCGTCGTCCGGCAGGGTGCGGCTCAGCACGTTCAGCGCCCCGCCCAGCAGCGCGGAAGCCACCGCGATCGGCGGCAGGTTCTTCGCTCCCAGGGTCCGGATCACATTATCAACCGCATCCCCGGCTTCCATCAGCTCCCGCTGAGAGATGTCATGTTCCATGGCGACCAATCCTGTTCGTTACATCAAGGTGAAATATAGGGCGCATGACGGCGTGCAAAACCTTTCCCGCCTATTCCACGGCGGAAGATGCGAGCTTCCGGCCAACATTTTTTGCGACGGCATCGATATGGTCCCCGCCTGCATCCGCCTCCGATTCGGTTTCGGACTGAGCAGCCCACATGGCGGCATAAACCCCGCCCGCCGCCAGCAGGGCCGCGTGCCGGCCCCGCTCGACGATCTCCCCCTCGCGCAGCACCAGGATCTCGTCCGCGTCAATGACGGTCGAAAGCCGGTGCGCGATCACCAGCGTGGTGCGGTCCCTCGCCACCGAGCGCAGGGCGCTGCCGATCTCCTGCTCGGTCGCGGTGTCCAGCGCGCTGGTCGCCTCATCGAGAATGAGCAGGCGCGGATTCTTCAGGATGGTGCGGGCGATGGCG
>DASTAF010000144.1:0-4663 GCA_035713005.1 Acetobacteraceae bacterium | reverse complement strand
TCGCCGGTGCCGCCCGCGAGATCGAGCAGGCAGCGGCCGGGGCGCGGATCGAGCGCGGTGACGAGATCGCGCTTCCAGAGCCGGTGGATGCCGAGCGACATCAGATCGTTCATCACGTCGTATTTCGGCGCCACGCTGTCGAACACCCGGCGCACCAGGCGCTGCTTCTCGGCGCGCGGCACATGGGTGTAGCCGAAATCGACCTGATCGCTTCCTTGCGTGTTGTCGCTCATGATTCCCTCCTATAGCCTGGAACCGATCATGCCGGAACTCCCCGAAGTCGAAACCGTGATGCGCGGGCTGGCCGCGAAGCTGGAGGGTCGGCGCATCGTCCGCGCCGTGCTGCACCGGCCCGATCTGCGCTGGCCGGTCCCGGCGGGCCTGCCCGCGCGGCTGGCGGGCGCGCGGGTGGAGGGCTTCCGCCGCCGGGGCAAGTATATCCTGATGCGCCTTGGTGGCGGGGATTCGCTGCTGATCCATCTCGGCATGTCCGGCCGCATGACCATCGATCAGGAGCCGGCCCCGCATCAGCACCTGACGCTGGAAACCGATGCCGGCAGCGTGATCGGCTTCGTCGATCCCAGGCGGTTCGGCGCCCTCGACCTGGTGCGGACGGCGGCGGAGGACGCGCACCGGCTGATCGCGCCGCTGGGGCCGGAGCCGCTCGATCCCGGCTTCACTGCTGGCGTGCTGGCGGCTTCCCTCGCCGGGCGGCGGATGCCGGTGAAGGCGGCGCTGCTGGATCAGGGCATGGTGGCGGGGCTGGGCAACATCTATGTCAGCGAGGCGCTGTTCCGCGCCCGCGTCTCGCCGCTGCGCCCGGCCGGAGCGGTGAGCGCCGCGGCCATCGCCCGGCTGGTGCCGGCGATCAGGGCGACGCTGCTCGATGCCATCGCCGCCGGGGGCTCCTCCCTGCGGGATTACGCGCAGCCATCCGGGGAGCTTGGCTATTTCCAGCATGCCTGGAAGGTCTATGACCGCGCCGGCCTGCCCTGCGAGCGCTGCCCCGGCGCGCCGGAATGTCCGGGCATCATCCGCATCGTGCAATCGGGCCGGGCCAGCTTCTATTGCCCGAGGGTGCAGAAATAATCGCCGCCGCGATATTTGCCGCGGCCAAATCGTAACGCCGCTGCAACCTCACCTAATTTTAAGAATCATTTTGATTGTCCTTCCCCGCCGCCGCTTAATTATCTGGGACGCCTTCAAGAGATCGGAAAGGATTTCGCTTATGTATCATCATGTCAAGAAATTGATGTACACGGTGCGCGTCGGCACGCCGGACCCGCGCTTCGGCAACATGCTTCTGGAGCAGTTCGGCGGGCCGAACGGCGAGCTTGCCGCCGCCATGCAGTATTCGGTGCAGGGCATCAACACCGACGATCCGGGGCTGAAGGACCTGCTGATGGATATCGGCACCGAGGAGCTGAGCCATCTGGAGGTGATCGGCACGCTGGCGCGCATGCATCTGATGCCCTCCAAGCTGAGCCGGCAGGCGGCGGAGGCCGATCCGCTGCTGGCCATCACCGGGGGCGGCGGCGTCAATCTCTACAACTCGACCGGCAGCCCCTGGACGGCGAATTACCTCAAGATCAGCGGCGCGCCGGAGGTCGATCTGCGCAACAACATCGCCGCCGAGGCGCGGGCCAAGATCACCTATGACCGGCTGATCAATTTCTGCGACGATCCGGGCAGCAAGGACGCGCTGCAATTCCTGATGACGCGCGAGATCACCCACATGAAGGCCTTCATGCTGGCGCTGGACAGCCTGGGCAAGGGGCCGCTCGATGTCGGCTTCCTGGCGCCGACGCCGGGCCTGGTCGATCAGTATTTCAACGATTCGACCGGCGAGGGCGAGAACGGCGCCGTGGACATGAGCGGCCCGTGGAACAGCGAGCCGGCGTTCAAGCGGGTGGATAATCCCGCCTTCAACCCGCAGAACATGATGGTGGACGGGCCTGATTCGCAGGCGCGGCACGGCAAGGTATAGGAGCCTCGCCGTACCGCCCGCCGGTCAGGCCTTCGGCAGCCGCAGCACGAAGCGGGCGCCGATGACGCCGCCGGCGGCGCCCCGCCGGTTCTCCGCCATGATGCGCCCCTGATGCGCCTCGGCGATCTGCCGCGAGATGGACAGGCCGAGGCCGGAATGGTTGCCGAATTTCTCGCTCTGCGGCCGCTCGGAATAGAAGCGGTCGAAGATATGGTCGAGCTTGGCGTCGGGGATGCCGGGGCCCTCATCCTCCACGGCGAGTTCGATCATGTTGCCCGTCTCCCGCCCGCGCAGCCAGATCCGCCCGTTCGGCGGGCTGAAGGAGACGGCGTTGCCGATCAGGTTGCGCAGCACCTGCACCAGCCGCCGCTCCACCCCGCGCACGGCGAGCCCGCTTCCCGGCGCGTCCAGGATCAGGCGCGGCTCGCCCTCCTTGCGGGTCGCCTCGTGGATTTCGGCGAGGGCGGCGAGCATGGGGGCGAGATCGACCGGCTCCATGGCGGTGCGGGACATCTCGGCATCGAGCCGCGAGGCGTCGCTGATATCGGAGATCAGCCGGTCCAGCCGGGTGACGTCCTGGGCCATGATCGCCAGCAGCCGGTCGGCGCGGGTCTTGTCCCCGGTGCGGGAGAGGGTCTCGATGGCGGAGCGGATGGAGGAGAGCGGGTTCTTGATCTCGTGCGCCACATCGGCGGCGAAGCGCTCGATGGCGTCCATCCTGGCCCAGAGGGCGCGGGCGGAGGAATCGAGCGCGCGGGCGAGGCTGCCGATCTCGTCCTCCCGCCGGGCAATCGCCACCGGCACCGCCGCCGCCCGGCCCTCGTGCAGCGCCGCCGCCGCCCCGGCGAGGCGCAGCAGCGGTGTTGCGATGGTGCGGGCGAGATAGACCGACAGCAGCACGGTGAGGATCAGCGCCAGCAGGAACAGGCCGAGGATGGAGACGCGGATGGCGAACACCGCCCGGTCCACCTCCCCCGCCTCGCGGGTCAGCAGCACGATGCCGACCGAATGGCCGCTGCGGATGATGGGCTCGGCCACGGTGATCAGCAGCCTGCCATCCGGCGCGCGGCGGATATAGGGCGGGGCCTGCCCGCCGGGCGGGGCGCTGATCAGGCGCAGCACCTCCCGCACTCCCGGCTGCCAGCCGAGGCCGGAGCCGCCCGCCTTCTCGCTGCCCAGCGGTTCCGATTGCGGGGCCGGCAGGATGGTGAGGAACTGGTCGTAGAGCACGCTGATGACGCGGGCGAAGGCGCTGCGCGGCCGCACCGGCGGCAGCTTCTCGGTGATGATCGCCCCGCCCGGCCCCTGGCGGACCCGCGAATTGGCGATCACCTGCCCCTCCGGCCCGTAGATCAGCGCCAGCGCGTTCGGCGTCGGCTCGATCAGCCGGTAGAGCAGCGGCCGGGCGAGGTCGGGGTTCAGCGCCGGCTGGTTGGCGGCGTTCATCTGCACGGCGGATTCGGCCAGCGCCCCGGCATAGATGCGCGCCTGCTCGCGCAGCGCCGTCACCTCGGCATCGACCAGCCCGTGCTGGTACTGGTCGAGATAGAGCAGGGCGACGACGATGAGCGCCAGCGGCAGGGCGTTGACCAGCAGGATCCGGCGCAGCAGCGGCGAGATACGCCCGCGCGCCGGACGTACCGCGTCGCTCAATTCAGGCTTCCTTGTAGCGGTAGCCGATCCCGTACAGCGTCTCGATCTGGTCGAACTGATCGTCGTTGCTGCGGAACTTCTTGCGCAGCCGCTTGATGTGGCTGTCGATGGTGCGGTCGTCCACGTAGACGTTTTCGCCATAGGCGGCGTCGATCAGCTGGTCGCGCGACTTCACCATGCCGGGCCGGGCGGCGAGCGCCTTCACCAGCAGGAATTCGGTCACGGTGAGCTGGATGTCCTGCCCCTTCCACAGGCATTGATGCTTGGTCTCGTCCAGCACCAGATTGCCGCGGGTGATGACCGCCGCGGGGGCGGCGCCGGAGCCCTCCGCGCGGCTCGCCTCGTTGCGGCGGAGCAGGGCGCGGATGCGCTCCAGCAGCAGGCGCTGGCTGAAGGGCTTGGTGATGTAGTCATCCGCCCCCAGGCGCAGCCCCATCAGCTCGTCCAGCTCGTCATCCTTGCTGGTGAGGAAGATCACCGGCATGGCCGAGCGCACCCGCAGCTTCTGCAGCAGCTCCATCCCGTCCATGCGCGGCATCTTGATGTCGAGCACCGCAAGATCGACCGGTTTCGCCATCAGCCCCTGCAGGGCGGATTCGCCATCCGTGTAGGTGCGGACCTGAAACCCCTCCTGCTCCAGCGTCATCTGCACGCTTTCCAGGATGTTGCGGTCGTCATCCACCAGGGCGATCGTGTGTTTCATCGGAAAGCCACCTAAATCTATGGAATTGGCGATGAGGTGACCGGATTATGGCGACAATGCAAGAGCCGGATGTCTATGAGGAAGCCCGGAGCCTGCTGCGCGCGGCGCGCAGCGGCAGCCTGGCGGTGAACGGGGACGGGGCGCCGCTGATCGCGCTGGTGACTCCGGCTCTGGCGCCGGACGGCGCGCCGCTGATGCTGCTCTCCCGGCTTTCCGCCCATACGAGGGCGCTGGAGGCGGATGGGCGCTGCGCGCTGATGGTGGCGGGGCCGCCGCCGGAGGCGAATCCGCAGACCAGCCCGCGCCTCTCGCTCACCGGC
>DASTAF010000143.1:0-4198 GCA_035713005.1 Acetobacteraceae bacterium | reverse complement strand
GCCCGGCGGCCTGGCCGAGCCGCAGCGCGACCTCCGCCGTCATCGGCGCGCTGTTCGCCGTGCCCCGGATGCCGTCGGTGCCGAACAGGCGGCGGATCAGGGGCGAGGTGATAATGTTGTTCATACCCTGTTGCACTCCTTACTTATCCGGCCAGTCAGGAAACGGCCGTCAGCGCCCGCCACACGCGAAGCGCCTGCACCGTGCCGGCGACATCGTGAACACGCAGGATCGCCGTGCCCTGGCTGGCAGCGAACAGCGCGGCCGCGATCGATCCAGGATCGCGATGCGCCGCCCGGTTTTCATCAGTCAGCATACCGATAAATCGCTTGCGCGATAGCCCGGCCACCAGCGGATGCCCCATGCCCCGAAGGCGCCCCAGATCGCGGAGCAGGGCGAGATTCTGCCCGCCCTTCTTGGCGAAGCCGAATCCGGGATCGAGCGCGATGGCCGCCGGCGAAACCCCGCCTTTCAGAGCTGCATCCCGCCGTTCCGCCAGCTCCCGCATCACCTCGCCGGTCACATCCGCATAATGGGCATGGCAGCCCATCGTCTCCGGCGTGCCGCGCATGTGCATGAGGATGACGGCGCAGCCATGCCGGGCCACGACATCCACGGCATCGGGATCGTGCCGCAGGCCGGAGACATCGTTGTTGATGCGCGCCCCCGCCGCCAGCGCCGCCGCCATGCTGGACGCATGCCGCGTATCGGCCGAAACAACCGCCCCTTCCCCGGCAAGCGCCGCGATCACCGGCAGGACGCGGTCCATTTCCTCCGCCGGATCGACCCCGGCGGCTCCAGGCCGGGTGCTTTCGCCGCCGACATCGATGATGTCCGCTCCCGCCCCCAGCATGGCGCGCCCGGCACGGATCGCCGATTCGGCCGAGCAATGCCTGCCGCCATCGGAAAAACTGTCGGGCGTCACGTTCAGAATGCCCATCACCAGCGGGCGTTCCAGCGAAAGCCCGGCCCAGCTCGCAAAGGCACCCGCTGAATCAGCCATCTTGATCAGCCATCTTGGCGATCAGCCCATGACCGCTCAGCCCGCCATCAAGGATCCCGTTCCGGTAAGCTGATTGCCCGCATCCTCGTTCACCGGCTTTCCCGCGCCGTGCTGGTGATGATGATGGAGAATCGCCGAAGAGGGGCTGATCGTCTGGAACTCGGCCAGCTTGGCGCTCAGCGTGGCGCCGAAGCCGGGGCCCGGGCTGGGCGCGGCGCCGCCGGAATAAGCAACGGCGGGAGCCTGGGTAGAGGAAACGGCCTCGATCATGTCATTCTCCTGTCGGAACCAGATTTGGAACCATCTCATGGGCGTGGAAGCAGGAAGCGCGCCAATCGTGCTTATGCGCCTCGGCCCGGATTTTAACCAGGAATTCTGAACGGTTCCTTAACAATTTACCCCATAACCGCTCACGGGCACGATCCGCTTGCCGATAAAGCCAAAAATTATGGCAGGAATAAGCGGGCAAGCCGCCGCCGGGGAATATGGCGGCCGGGTGCGGACTGCGCTAAACGCCTCGCATGAGCGAAGGCACGATCCATCTCGGCACGAGGCGCTATTCTTCATGGTCGATGCGCGGCTGGCTTGCCGTCCGCCTGGCGGGGCTAAACGTCGAGGATGACGTGCATCCGCTCGCCGGCGGCACCACGCCAGATATCGCCCGGACCTCGCCGAGCGGGCTCGTCCCGTATCTGCAGCACCAGGGGCTCGTCATCTGGGACAGCCTCGCCATACTGGAATATTGCGCCGAGCTGGCGCCCCGGCTCTGGCCGGCGGAGCGCGGCGCGCGGGCCCGCGCGCGGTCGATCTCCGCCGAGATGCATAGCGGCTTCCGGGCGCTGCGGCTGGCGATGCCGATGAATCTCGGCCGCGACCCCCGCCCCATCCCTGTCGCTGCGGATTGCGCCGCCGATATCGCCCGCGTCGAGGCGATCTGGACGGAAGCCAGGCAGAGATTCGCGAGTGGCGGCCCCTTCCTGTTCGGCGCGGAATTCACCGGTGCCGATGTCATGTTCGCGCCGGTCACCGCCCGGTTCATCAGCTACATGCCCCCCCTGAGCCGCCAGTCGCGGGATTATGTCGAAGCCGTGCGGCGGCATCCACTCATCGAGCGATGGTACGATCTTGCCGCCCAGGAACCCGCCTCCTGGCGCGTCGAAAAATACGAGGCATTGGCATGAAATCGTCCTGGCTCCCGCCGGCCCTGTTCGCGGCCGGCATGCTGCTGAGCCTGAGCACCGCTCAGGCCCAGCAGCCCGGCATCACCGTCGGCCAGGGCTGGACCCGCACGACCAATGCGCGCCACGCCACCGCCCAGGGCTTCTTCACGATCCGCAACCGCGGCAACATGCCGGACCGGCTGGTCTCCGCCGCCTGCCCGGTGGCCCGCCACACCGTCATCGCCGGCGCCAACGGCAGGCCGCTATCGGGAATTCCCATCCGGCCCGGCCAGGTCATGGCGCTGAAGCCGGGCGGCATCCATCTCCTGCTGCGGGACACGCATTTCCGCCTCTATTCCCAGGCGACGATCCCCTGCAGCGCCGTCTTCGAGAATGCCGGCGCGATGATCCTCTATCTCCATGTCGAACCCGCCGGAGCGAAAGCCTACCGGCGGCATTGATTCCCGCCGCCGAAGGGTCATTTCCCCCAGGAGGAGTTCCGATGCGCCGCAAGAAATCAGCCGCCTGGTCCTGGCCCGCCACCGCCGCCCTCGCCTGGCAGGGCGCGAGAATGACCGCCGACGCCCAACTCGTCATCGCCATGCGGCTTGCGAAACTCGGCAGGAACAACGCCGCCGCCCGCCGCGAGGCGGTGCTGATGGTCAGCGAGAAGGCCGCGGCGCTCGCCAGGGCCCAGGCCATCGCCATGAAGGCGGCCGGCACCGGCAAAAGGAAGCAGGCGGCGCGCCAGATCATGGGGCTCTACGGCCGCAAGGTCGCGGCGAACCGGCGGAGGCTCGCCAAGGGCTGATCCGCCACCCATGGCCTCATCATGAATTTCGAGGAAACCGTCGCCGCCGCGCGGGCCTGCACGGTCTGCGCCGCCTATCTGCCGCTCGGCCCCCGCCCGACCTTCCGCGTCTCCCCCACCGCGCGCATCATGATCATCGGCCAGGCACCCGGAACCCGCGTTCACGAAACCGGCCTGTCCTGGAACGATCCATCGGGAGACCGCCTGCGCGAATGGATGGGGCTGGACCGCGAGGCGTTCTACGACGAATCCCGCATCGCCCTGGTTTCGCTGGGGCTGTGCTATCCCGGCCGGCTGCCGCAGGGGGGCGACGCCCCGCCGCGCCCGGAATGCGCGCCGCTCTGGCAGGACCGGCTGCGGGCGCTGATGCCGGATCTGCGCCTCACCTTGCTGGTGGGCTCCTATTCCCAGGCCTATCATCTGGGTCCGGGCAGCGTGGAGCAGCGGGTCCGGACCTTCCGCGCCTATCTTCCGGAGCGTTTCCCCCTGCCCCATCCTTCCTGGCGCACCCGCGCCTGGGCCAGGAAGCGCCCCTGGTTCGAGTCGGAAGCGCTGCCCGCCCTGCGCGCCGCCGTGCGGAACGTCCTGGCGGGCTGAATCCCTAGAGATCGAGCCTTCCCTGCACCGGAAGCGCCCGCGCCGGAACCTCGCCATCGTGGAAATGGATCGAAACCGCCTGCCCCGGCGCGATCTCCCGCGCCGAGGTGAGGGCCGCGCCCCGCGCATTGGTGACCAGGGCGAAGCCCCGTGCCAGCGTGGCGTTGTAGGATACCGTCTCCAGCCGGCCGGACAGCCCGTCGAGATGCACCCGCGCCTCCCGCAGCCGCCCTGCCAGCGGCACCTCCAGCCGGTGCGCGACCAGCTCCACCGCGTGCCGTTTGGCCGCCATCACCTCGCGCGGATGCAGCAGCCTTCCGCCCAGCCGCTCCAGGGCGGCCCGCCGCGCCGCCACGTAATTCGGCAAAGCGAGGGCGAGCCGCTCCGCCCGGTCGTCGATCCGCTGCCGCGCCGCCCCCAGCAGCGCCGGCAGATCAGGCAAAGCCCCAGCCGCCCGGTCCAGCCGCAGCCTCTGCACATGGCAGGAACGCGCCAGCGCCCCCGCCAGCCGCGCCGAGCTGTGGGCGAGATCGGCGAGCATATCCACCCGCGCCGGCACCGCCATCTCCGCCGCCGCGGTCGGGGTGGGGGCGCGGCGATCCGAGACATGATCGATCAGCGTGGTGTCC
>DASTAF010000142.1:0-5433 GCA_035713005.1 Acetobacteraceae bacterium | reverse complement strand
CCGGGAATTAACTTTGGGCGCACCCGCTGCGCTTGCGGCCGGCAACATATTGATTTTTCTGCTCCTCGACCAGCGTGATGTTGATTTTCCCTAGCGGCAAAAGGGAAATGTGTAAATATTGGCGGCAGGCGCGAAAAGAAGAGGCGGGATCATGGAAGACAGGCTCCCGGCTGAAGCCCCTGCCCGCGCCGGATTGGCCGCCCTGCCTTCGCCGCGCCCGCTCCTGCTCGCCCTCTTCCTCTGCCTCCCGTGGCTGGCGCCGGGCGCGCTTGCCGGCCAGGCGCAACCCGCCTGCCCCTGGCTCGACCCGCATCTGCCGGTCGCCCGGCGGGTCGCGATGGTGATGCGGAACATGACGCCGCAGGAGCGCTTCCGGCTCATCCGGGGCGGCGGCCTGCACCAGCCCTATGTGTTCTACATTCCCGGCCTTCCCCGCCTTTGCCTGCCGCCCTTCGGGCTGGAGGATGGACCATCGGGCGTCGGGGACAAGCTGCGCGGGGTGACGGCGCTTCCCGCCGGGGTGGCGCTCGCCGCCTCCTGGGACCCGGCCCTCGCCCGCCGCTACGGCCAGGTGATCGGCGCGGAGCAGAAGGCGAAGGGCGCTGCCGTCGATCTCGGCCCCACCGTCAATATCGACCGCGATCCCCGCTGGGGCCGGTCCTTCGAGAGCTTTTCGGAAGATCCCTATCTCTCCGCGAGGATCGGCGAGGCCGAGATCGGCGGCATCCAGAGCCGGGGCGTCATGGCACAGGTCAAGCATTTCGCGGTCTATAACCAGGAAACCGCCCGCAACACCCCGGCGGACGATGCCATCATCTCCGCGCGGGCGCTGCACGAGATCTATCTCCCGGCCTTCCGGGCGGCGATCCGGCGCGCGGATGTTGCCTCGGTGATGTGCGCCTACTCCTCCGTCAACGGCGCCTATAGCTGCCAGAACCGCAATCTTCTCACCGGCATCCTCCGCCGCGAATGGGGGTTCAGGGGCTTCGTCACCTCGGATTACGCGGCGGTCCACGCAGCCTCGGCGGCGCGGGCCGGCACCGACATGGAGCAGCCCTCCGGCCGGTATTTCGGCAAGCCGCTGAAAAGCGGGATCGCGCGGGGCAGAATCAGTCCTGCCGTGATCGAAACAATGAACGAGCGCATCCTGACCGAGCTTTTCCGCTTCGGCATCCCAGGCAGGCCGCCCTCCGGCTCTCCCGATGCCATGGCGGCATCGCCTCGCCACGCGCGCATCGCCGAGCGGGTGGCCGAGGCGGGAACGGTGCTGCTGAAGAATGACGGTGTGCTGCCGCTCGCCGCCAGGGGCGGGTCCATCGCCGTCATCGGGCCGGCCGCCGCCATCGCTCCGGTCTATGGTGGAGGCGGCAGCGCCTATGTGATCCCCTCGAACCCCGTCACCCCGCTGCGGGGCATCGAGGCGGCCGCCAGCTCGCGGAAGATCATCTACGAGCCCGGCCTGCCCGCCGATAACCGGCTCGGCCCGATCCCGCCCCAGGCGCTCTCGATCCCTTTCCGGGAAACCGCGCAGAACGGGCGCTACGAGGCCGTGCTGACGGCGCCGGAAACCGGCATCTATGTCCTGGCGCTCACCAATCCCTGCCGCTGCTACGCCCCCGCCGATCTCCTCCTCGATGGGCGCGAGTTGCTGGCCGATCCCGGCACGCCGCCAGTCTCCACCTATTCGGCGGCCGTGCATCTTCGGGCCCATCACCGGTACAGGCTGGAGGTGAACGGGGCGGCATCCCGCCTCGCCTGGGCGACGCCCTCGTCCCTCGCGCCCTATATCGCGAAAGCGGCATCCGCGGCCCGCGCCGCCTCCACCGCCATCGTGGTCGTCTCGGACGATACCGAGTCCGAGGCGGCGGACCGGCCGAACCTCTCCCTGCCCTCGGCGCAGGACGAACTGATCCGCGCCGTGGCGGCGGCCAACCCGCATACGATCCTGGTCATCGATGCCGGAGCGCCGGTCGCCATGCCCTGGCTTGATCAGGCGGCGGCCATCCTCGATGCCTGGTATCCCGGCGAGGCAAACGGCACCGCGCTCGGGCGGATTCTCTTCGGCAGGGCCGATCCGGGCGGCCATCTGCCGGTCACCTTCCCGCGCGGCCTCGCCCAGCTTCCAACGGCGGCGGCGCAGCGCTTTCCCGGCACCGGCGGCAGGGTGCTTTATGGCGAGGGTATCGATGTCGGCTACCGGTGGTACGAGAGCAGGCACATCAAACCCCTCTTTCCCTTCGGCTTTGGGCTTTCCTACACGCGCTTCCGCTTCAGCCGTCTCCGCATCCGCCCCCGTCATCCCGATGGCACCACCCCCGTCACGGTCGAGGCGGTGATCACCAATACCGGGAAAATGAGCGGCAGCGACGTGGCGCAGCTCTATCTCGGGCTGCCGGAGGCAAACGGCGAGCCGCCTCGCAGGCTGGTGGGATTCCGGCGTGTGGCGCTGGCGCCGGGGCAGTCCGAAAACCTCCGCTTCGTGATCAGGCCGCGCCAGGAATGGTGGTGGTATCATAGCGGCTGGAACCAGACCGCGGGACGCTACCGCGTTTACCTCGGAGATTCATCGGCCTCCTCCGGGTTGCCGCTGCGCGGCGCCTTCGTGATGGTAAAGACCATCGGCGCCCGGCGGGTGGAGATCGCCTCGCCCACCCGGTTCCAGCCCGGCAAGCCAGGGATGGTGAGGCTGACTCTCACCGCCGGAGGCAGCGAGACGCTGCGCCCCGGCTGGAGCCTGGAAGTGCCGGAGGACTGGACGGTCAAGCCCCTCGGCGCGGAGCCGGCGGGGCCGCTGCGGCCGGATGCCACCGGCATCGCCCGCTTCCGGGTAACGCCACCATCCTGGGCCGCGCCGGGCGATTATACGCTACGCGGAACCGCCTCCCTCGGCGGCCGAAACGCGGTGCGCAGCGCGGGCATCCTCATCCGCCTCCTTCCGGCGCGGAAGGGCGGGAAATAGCCGCGCTTCCGGTGGACCAAGCCCCATTGTTTCGTGTCAGGAAGGCCTCCAGCTCCGCCAGGCTGGGGGAAGCGGCGGAGCAGAGCAGCCTTCCCGCCACCAGCGCCCCGCAGGCATTGCCGCGCCGGGCGCAATCGGCCAGCGGCGCCCCCTCCATCCACAGGCTGAGGAATCCCGCCATGAAGGCGTCCCCGGCGCCGAGCGGGTTGAGCACCGGCACGGCGAAGCCGGGCACCACATGCTCCGCTCCGAACGCTTCCGGAATCGCGTCCGGCAGCAGCACGGCGCCCGCCGCTCCGCGCTTGACTACGAAAACCGCGCCGGAAGCGTCGCGCAGCCGCTTCAGCGCCGCGATAAGGTCATCAGCCCCGCCTGTGAAGCGCCATTCATCCTCCGTCCCCACCGCCAGATCGGCCGCCGCCACCAGCCCGGCAAGCCGCGCGGAGGCGGCTTCCGCCCCGCCCGCGGCGCCGAAGCCGGGCCGGTGGTCGATGTCGAGCGCCACCGCTCGTCCGGCCTGCCTCGCCGCGCGGATGGCGGCGGCCACAGCCCCTGCACCAGGGCCGGAGGCAGCATGGGCGCCGCTCACCGCCAGCACCCGCGCCCGGGCGATCAGCCCGGCATCGACCGCATCCGGGTCCAGCACCGCATCCGCCGTCCCTTCACGATAGAAAGCCAGTTTCGGCGGCGCTCCCGGCGCCGCGGCGGCGAAGGCCAGGGTGGTGCGGCGGCCGGAAGCCATCCGCAGTCCTTCCGTCGCCACCCTTTCGCGCGCCAGCGCCTTGCGGATGTATTCGCCGAACGGGTCCGCCCCGACCTCGGTGATGATCGCTACCCGCAGGCCGAGCCGCGCCGAGCCAATGGCGATATTTCCGGCGCAGCCGCCCACGGCGCGGGTGAAGCCTTCCGCTTCGGCCAGCGAGGCTGCCTCGGCATAGAGATCGAGGCAGATCCGTCCGAAGGTGACGAGATCAAGATCGGGCGCGGTCATGCGTGCGCTTCAGGACAAAACAAATAATCTATGGATTTCGATTATTGGAATTGTTATTCCATCTCCAACCGCTGGGAGGAACCGCATGCCCCGACTGAACCTCGCCCTGATCGGCGCCGGCCGCATCGGCCGCGTCCATGCCGCCAACATCGCGGCCCGCGCCGATTGCCGCCTCGCTCTGGTCAGCGATGTGGTGGAGGATGCCGCACGCAGCCTCGCCGCCGAGACCGGCGCGCGAACCGCGGCAGCGGAGGCGGTGTTCGCCGATCCCGCGATCAATGCGGTGCTGATCTGCGCCTCCACCGATACCCATGCCGCGCTGATCGAAGCCGGGGCCCGGGCAGGCAAGCCGGTTTTCTGCGAAAAACCGGTCGATCTGGATGCCGCGCGCATCCGCGCCTGCCTGGATGTGGTTCGCAATGCCGGCACCCCTCTCATGATCGGCTTCAACCGCCGATTCGACCCGAGCTTTCGCGACCTCAAGCGCCGAGTCGAGGCGGGCCGCGTCGGCAGCATAGAACTCGTCACCATCATCTCGAAAGATCCTGCGCCGCCGCCGATGGCCTATATCGCCCGCTCCGGCGGACTATTCCGCGACATGATGATTCACGATTTCGACATGGCACGCTACCTGCTGGACGAGGAAATCACGGAGGTGCACGCGCTGGGTAGCGCCCTGGTCGATCCTGCGATTGGCGAGGCGGGCGATGTCGATACCGCCGCGGTGCTGCTCAGAACCGCTTCCGGTAAAATTGCCGCCATCACCAATTCCCGCCGCGCCCGCTATGGCTATGATCAGCGGATCGAGGTGCATGGCAGCACCGGCATGCTGATGGCAGGCAACCGCAGAGCGACCACCGTCACCGAGGCCGGGGAGAGTGGTTATGTCACCGATCCGGCCTTGCCCTTCTTTCTGGAGCGCTATGCCGAGGCCTATCGTGCCGAGCTGGATGCCTTCCTCGCTGTCATCCGCTCCGGCACGGCGCCGACTCCCAGCGGCGAGGACGGGCTGGCCGCGCAACTCCTTGCCGAAGCGGCGACGCAATCGGCGCGGAGCGGCAGCCCAGTTCGCCTATAAGAGCCTAGCTCTGAATGACAGCGCTGCTATCCTTTTCGTTCAGGTTTAAGCCGACACACCGGCAGCCCGTTGGCGTAGGTGATAAAATCCGCCACCGCCCGCCCCGTCCATATATTGGCGAAGAGGAAGGGCAGTTCGCCGCGTATTTTGGTCGATTACCTTGACTCGCCGCTATCATCGCCATCACGGTGGCGCCGCTCTTCACCACCAGATCGGGCTTTACCTTGAAGAAGGCGCGAAATCCCTCCAGGATTGGGCGCCGCCTGAGAGCCTGACCGAGAATGATAGTTGGGTGATTTCAGTAGGTTGTGGTTCTGTCTGCCTACCACAACGGACGGAAGCACAATGGCCTGGACTGAAATCACCCGACGGCAATATCACCGGGATGAACTGCGCTATGCAAGC
>DASTAF010000141.1:0-2913 GCA_035713005.1 Acetobacteraceae bacterium | reverse complement strand
CGAACATGAGGCGCGTCAACGATTCATCAGGACGGGCAGGGTGGCGTGCTCCAGGATATGGCGGGTCACCCCGCCCAGGATCAGCTGGCGCAGGCGGGAATGCGAATAGGCGCCCATGGCCAGGAGATCGGCCCCATATTCGCTCACCGCCGCGAGCAGCCCGGCGCCGACATTCTTGTCGAGGGAGCGGAACTCGGTGAGCTCCGCCCGCACATCGTGGATTTCCAGGAACTGGAGCAGGCGCTGCGCCCCCGGCCCCTGGCGCTGATACTCGTTCGACCAGAATACCCGCACCGCTGACGCCTCGGCGAGCCAGGGCAGGACGGAGGCGACGGCGGAGGCGCTTTCCGCCGTGCCGTTCCAGCCGATGGCGATGCGGGTGCCGATGGCCGAGGGCTCGCTGAGGGGGGCGATCAGGGCCGGATGCCCCGAATCGAACAGCACCGCGTGTAGCGCGTCGGCGGAGGCGACCTCCTCGGCGGATTTCGGGTGGGGAACCACGGTGAGATCGGCGAGGCGCGCCTCGGCCGCGACCATTTCATCCTCCCGCCCCACCACCGAGGTGAAGGCGGCGGTCGCCCGCCTCTCGCCAGGGACCGGCCTGCCGGTGGCGACCCCGCTCTTCGCCATCGCCGCCTCGAACAGGGCGGCGAGGGCGCGGGCCTCGCTGTTGCCCTCCTTCTCGGTCGCCGCCATCATCTCCTCGATCATGGCCCCGGAGAGTCCCTCCCCGGCCAGGGGCGCCACGTCCCGCGTATCGGTGCGCACATGCAGCGCGTGGAGGTGAGCCCCCCAGCGCTCGGCCAGCATCAGCCCGGTGCGCAGCGCGGCGGGGGCCGAGGCGGCACCGGCGAGCGGCAGCAATATCTTGCGTATAGCCATCAATCCCTCCTGCCGGCGCCGATGACCGGCGCCGAATCTGGCTCTTTATACCACGATTCCAGAGCGGAAGGAGGATGCGCCGGCCGCGTGGGCGAGGCGTTATTTTTTCGACTTGGCCATGAATTCAGCCATGGCGCCGAGCACCACCCCGGCGATGATCGCCTTGGAGGGGTCCTTGCGGATCATGATCTTCGCGACTTCCAGCGCCTCGGTCATGGCGCCATAGCGCGCCAGGGGCACGAGCTGTTTGGGACGGCTTTTCCAGATCTGGCTTGCCACCAGCATCATGACGGCGGCGATGATGATGAAGAGGCCGCCGAAGACCAGCGAGGCATGGACGCCGCCGATGGTCTCGACCAGCGTCTGGAAGGCGGCGGCGAGGAAGAACAGGAGGGCGATCAGGGCCACCATCGCCGCGAGCGCCTGCACGGCCATGCTGGCGAAGAACCGCTTGATGATCCGCCCATCAAGAAGCGTGAAGAGGAATCTGAACATGGCGGCCTCCCGGGGCGGTTACGACTTGCGGCGCACGAGCTGGGCGGCGACGAAGCCCAGGCCGAAGGCGACGGCGATGGTGGTCATCGGACGGTCGGCGACCTGCTTCGTGACCATTCCCACCATGCCCTGGCCCTGGCTTTTCAGGTAGGTCCCGAACTCGTTCACGTCCTCTTCAAGGATGCTGAGCTTCTGCTCGATCGAGCCGCGCAGATCGGCGAGCTTGCCGGGATTGTTCTGGATGTCGCTGATGGTGTCGCCGGCCAGCTTGGCCAGCTTGGCCTTCAGCGCGCTCACCTCGTCCTGAAAACGACTAAATTCTGCGGAAAGGGATGCGATATCGCCTTCAGGGCGAGCGGTCTTCATTTCGGTCATGACTCCGTGCTTGATCGGTTCACATCAGGAATGGGGTGCGGCGCGCCGTGGTTCAACATCTGGCCCGGAAACAAGGGCGCGGCGGATGTTAAAATCCGGTAAGAATAGGCGGAAAATCCCTGGCCAGCACCGTCATAGGTGCTTCCGGGAAAAGGGGCGCGGCAGGGTGACGCAGCGCGAGGTTGATGCTACCGCGCCGCCATGAAGGCATGGGCATGAAGGGCTGGCTCAAATCTCCGCGCGTCCAGGCCGCGCTGGCGGGGGCGATGGGGCGCTATCTGCGCTTCGCGGTGCGGACGATCCGCTGGCAGGTCGAGGATCACGGCGCGATCGCGGCGCTGGCGCGGGAGGAGCCGGGGATTTTCGCCTTCTGGCACGAGACGCTGCCATCCATGCCGGTGCTGCTGATGAAGGCGCGGCAGGCGGGCTGCGCCCATGCGGGTTATATATTGGTCAGCCGCCACCGGGATGGCCAGTTCGTCGGCCACGCGATGGGCAGGTTCGGGCTTCTGCCCATCGCCGGTTCCACCTCGCGCGGCGGGGCGGCGGGATTGCGGGCGATGATCCGGGCCCTGCGCTCCGGTGCCTCGATCGCGCTGACGCCGGACGGGCCGCGCGGGCCGAGGCGGGTGGCGGCAGGAGGGGCGGGGCAGCTCGCGGCGCTGTCGGGTGCGCCCTTGTTCGCCTGCGCGGCCTTCACCCGCCCGGCCATCCGCCTGCCGTCCTGGGACCGGATGCGGATTCCGCTGCCCTTCACCCATGGCGCCCTGGTCTGCCGCCCGGCGATCAGCGTGCCCCGCGGCGCTGGCGAGGCGATGATGCCGGCCATTGATTCCGCGCTGCAGGACGCGATCGCCGCCGCCGAGGCGCGATGCCGCTGATCCTTCGCTGCTACGGCGCCGCCGCGCGCCTCGCCCAGCCTGGCGTGCGGCTATGGCTGGCAAGGCGGGTGGCGCGGGGGCGGGAGGATGCGGCGCGGCTTGCCGAGCGCTTCGGCGCCGCGAGCCGGGCGCGCCCGCCGGGACGTCTGATCTGGGTGCATGCCGCGAGCGTGGGCGAGACCATTTCGGTTCTGCCGCTGATCGCCGAGTTGGCGCGGGAAGGGGCGGTGCTGCTGACCACCGGCACGCTGACCTCGGCGGCGCTGGCGGCGGAACGCCT
>DASTAF010000140.1:0-3344 GCA_035713005.1 Acetobacteraceae bacterium | reverse complement strand
GGATTACCGTCTGTTCGACATCCAGCACGCGGTGCTGCCGACCACCCTGCCTTTACCCGAATTCTACGCCGAGCTGGTCAAGACGCAGCAGGTGCTGAACCACAAACATCTGGGCTGGGAGGCGCTGAAGGGCACGGCGGGTATTGCGGCAAGGCTGCTGCTGCGCGGCCAGACCAATTTCATCCGCATGCTGTGGAAGTTCAACAGCGTGTTCAACCCGGCGCTGCAGCTCGCTGACCATGCCCGCCCGGTGCGCTATGAACTGCCGCTGCCGCCCGTGCCGGTGGAAGGCGCGCGCGATCCGCACGCGCTCTACCTGCACGCGCCGGTGGGGCGGCGCGGCCGCGCCATCGACGACGACACCGAACGCTTCGTGGACGAGACGAGGATCGGTGCTAACTGAAAGTTAGAAACCGCCCCGCGCAATCCGCTTGACAGGAAAAAATGGATTAAATATTCTACTGACAGAAAAATAAGAAACGACAGTTCCGCTGGGACCGATCGAATGAGGGGAAACGCAGGATGGACGCGCAGAACGCCATGAATCGGGAAATCCCGCCATGTCCCGGGTGAACGTGACCGCGAGCGGTCCGGCGCCGGGCGGAGCGCCCTCCGCGCCCGCGCGCGACGAAAGGCTGGCCGAGACAGGCTGGCTGCACCGCGCCATGCGCCGCCCGGAGCTGGGGGCGGTGGGCGGGCTGATCGTGGTGACGCTGTTCTTCGTCTTCACCGCGAGTTCCACCATGTTCACCGTCGCCGGGATCATGACGGTGCTGCTGCCTGCATCGCAGCTCGGCATCATGGCGGTGGCGGCGGCGCTCTTGATGATCGGCGGCGAGTTCGACCTCTCGATCGGCTCGATGGTCGCCTTCGCGGGATTGATCTTCGGCGAGCTGCTGATCAACCTGCACCTGCCGCTCATCGTCTCGGTGCTCGGCACGCTGGTCATGGCCGGGCTGTTCGGCGCGATCAACGGGCAGATCGTGCTGCGCACCCGCCTGCCTTCCTTCATCGTCACCCTCGCCTTTCTGTTCATCCTGCGCGGCCTGTCGCTGGTGGGGCTGAAGCTCGCCTCCGGCGGCAACACCATCCTCTCCGGCTTCCGGGGTGATTCCGTCCATGCCGATTTCCTCACCCTGTTCTCCGGCGATGCCTTTACCGGCGCCTTCGCCTGGATGACGGCGCATGGCATGATCGCCAAGCTGCCAAACGGCGCGCCTTCGGTGCACGGGGTGCCGGTTTCCATCATCTGGTTCGTGCTGATCACCGCGCTGGCCACCTGGGTGCTGCTGAAGACCCGTTTCGGCAACTGGATCTTCGCCTCCGGCGGCGATGCCAATGCGGCGCGCAATTCCGGCGTGCCGGTGGACCGGGTGAAGACCATACTTTTCGTCTGCACCGCGCTCACCTCGGCTTTGGTCGCCATCCTGACCGCGCTCGACACCGGATCTACGGATGCGCTGCGCGGCTATCAGATGGAGTTCGAGGCGATCATCGCCGCGGTGATCGGCGGCTGCCTGCTCACCGGCGGCTACGGCTCGGCGGTCGGCGCTTTCTTCGGCGCGCTGATCTTCGGCATGGTCTCGATTGGCCTCTCCTACACCAATTTCGACAGCGACTGGTTCCAGGTGTTTCTTGGCGCGATGCTGCTGATCGCGGTGATGTTCAACAACGCGGTGCGCCGCCGCGTTACGGGTGAGCGGTGATGGCGCCGCTCATCGAGGTGCGCGAGCTACGCAAGCAGTTCGGCCATGTCATCGCGCTGGCCGGGGTCTCCCTGCGCGTCCATGCCGGGGAAGTGCTGTGCCTGCTCGGTGATAACGGCGCCGGTAAATCCACCCTGATCAAGACGCTTTCCGGCGTCCACCGGCCGACTTCCGGCGAATTCCTCGTCGAGGGCCGCGCCATCGCCTTCACCAGCCCGCGCGACGCGCTGGATGCGGGAATCGCCACCGTCTATCAGGACCTAGCGATGATCCCGCTGATCTCGATTACCCGCAACTTCTTCATGGGGCGCGAACCGGCGACCGGCATCTGGCCATTCCGGCGCGTCGATTTCCACAAATGCGACCGGATCGTGCATGACGAGATGCGCCGCATCGGCATCGACGTGCGGGACCCGACCCAGGCGGTGGGAACGCTTTCGGGCGGGGAGCGGCAATGCGTCGCCATTGCCCGGGCGGTGTATTTCGGCGCCAAGGTGCTGATTCTGGACGAGCCGACCTCGGCGCTCGGCGTGGCGCAGACCTCGATGGTGCTGAAATACATCAACCAGGTGCGGAGCAAGGGGCTGGGGGTGATCTTCATCACCCACAACGTGCGCCACGCCTACGCGGTGGGAGACCATTTCACCGTGCTCAACCGCGGCCGCAGCATCGCCGACGCGCCGAAGGCCCAGATCAGCATGGACGAACTGCAGACCCTGATGGCGGGCGGCAAGGAATTGCAGGTGCTTTCGGCGGAACTGGCGGGAACGGTGTAGGAAGAACTGCTTTCAAAAATAAACAGGAGGGACGACGGCCATGAACATTTTTAAAAAGACCTTGCTGGCGGCGGGAGCGGCGCTGCTGGCGCTGGCGGGAACCGCGCATGCCCAGGCGGTGAAGCGGGTGACCATCGCCATGGTGACCCATGGCGAGGCGGTCGATCCGTTCTGGACCAAGATCAAGAACGGCGCCGATCTGGCGGCGAAGCAGATGGACGTGAACCTGCAATACCGGGCGCCCAACACCTTCAACATGGTGAAGATGGCCGATCTGATCCAGGCGGCGGTGAACCAGCGCCCGGCGGGGCTGATCGTCACCATTCCGGACGAGCAGGCGCTGGGCCCGGCGATCAAGAAGGCGGTAGCCGAGGGCATCCCGGTGATCGCCATGAACACCGGCCGCGTCTCCGGCCAGAAGCTTGGCGCGATGATGTATGTCGGCGAGGGTAATTATGCCGGCGGCGTGCAAGCGGGCAAGCGCTTTGCCGCCATGGGTGCGCAGCTTGGCCTCTGCCTGAACCAGGAAGTCGGCCAGGTGGCGCTGGACCGGCGCTGCCAGGGCTTTGCCAAGGGCTTTGGCAAGAAGGTGATCGTGTTGCCGACCAGCGAGGACGCGACCACGGTGGAATCCCAGGTGGAGGCGGCGCTGCGGCGCAACCCGAAGATCGACGCCATCCTCGCCAACAGCGCGCCGCTGGGCGGCGAGCCGGCGGTGGCGGCGATCCAGAAGCTGGGCCTGACCCGGAAGGTTTATGTCGGCTCCTTCGATCTCTCGCCTGGCTTCCTGCAGGATCTCGCCAGCGGCACCGCCACCTTCGCGCTCGACCAGCAGCCCTTCCTGCAGGGTTATCTCTCGGTG
>DASTAF010000139.1:0-3238 GCA_035713005.1 Acetobacteraceae bacterium | reverse complement strand
GCGCTTCGCCCTTTCCGCCGATCCGGAAAACCCGGCGCTGCGGGAGCGCGCCGCCGAGGTGGAGCGGCTGCGGGCGGAGGGCAGGCCGACCATTCCGGTGAAGCTTTCGAGCGAGCTTGCCTGCAATCCGTTCCTGCGCGCGAAGGATGCCGAGGAACTGGGGCGGCTGCGCTGCGCGAAGGATAATTCCTGATGGCGGAGGCATTTCAGTTCGGGGCGGAACGGCCCCCGGCGGAACGGCCGCATTCGCAGATAGGCCCGCTGAGCCGGGGAAATCCGTTTCAGCCGCTGCCGCCGCCCACCGGCGCCGCACCCTATCGGCTCGATCTGGCGAAGATCATTCCCGCCGAGGCGGCGCGGATGCGGCAGGCGGGCGGGATGGTGCTGCACATGGTGGGCGACACGGGCGGGGTGCTCAACCCGGTGCCGCAGCAGCTCGTCGCCAAGGGGCTGGAGGCGGATTCCGGAATTACCGGCAGCTTCGGCAAGCCGGCCTTCTTCTATCATCTCGGCGACGTGATCTATTTCGACGGCCAGACGCAGGATTACTATCCGCAATTCTATCTGCCCTACGAATACTACCCGCTGCCGATCATGGGCATTCCCGGCAATCATGACGGCGACCGGTTCGACCGCGGCAGTCGGGTTTCGGACAATCCCTCCCTCACCGGCTTCACGCGGAATTTCTGCGCCGCCGAGCCGGGCATCCATAATCCCGAGGCGGAGGACATTCCGCGCACGGCGATGATCCAGCCCAACGTGTACTGGACGCTGGAGACGCCTTTCGCCACCTTCATCGGGCTTTACACGAACGTGCCGGAAGGCGGCGAGGTCCATCAGGACCAGCGCGACTGGTTCCTCGGCGAACTGGCGGCGGCGGATGCGGGCAAGCCGGTGATCGTCGCCATGCATCACCCGATCCACTCGCTGGATGCCTATCACAGCGGCAGCAGGACCATGGCGGCTTTGTTAGAAGATGCGATCAGCGGCACGGGCCGCACGCCACATCTGGTCTTCGCCGGGCATGTGCACAACTATCAGCGATTCACAACCACACGCCCGGATGGCGTGCTGCCTTTCATCGTGGCGGGGCAGGGCGGCTATCACAATCTGCACCGCATGGCGAAGGATAACGGCGCGGAGATCATCACCCCCTACGCGGCGCCGAACGATCCGGATGTGGTGCTGGAAAGCTATTGCGACGACCGGTTCGGCTTCCTGCGCCTGGAGATCAGCGCCGATATCGTCGAGCTGCGCGCCTATACCGTGCCGCGCCCGCAGGAAGCCTGGCGCACGCCGCCGCGCCTCTACGACCGGATGCGGCTCGACTGGCGGGCGCGCAAGCTGCTCGTCTAGCCCGCGAGCACGGCGTGGATCGCATCGGTCAGCCTTGTTAGTTCATCCGGTCTGATGGTCAGCGCCGGGGTGAGATAGACGATGGTCCGGAACGGCCTGATCCAGACGCCGTGTTCGATGAAGCGACGGCGCAATTCGGCGGGATCGGCGATGCTTTCAAGCTGAACCACGCCGATGGCGCCGCGCACGCGGACATCCACGACATGGCGCAGATTCCGGCATGGTTCCAGGCCCGCTCGCAACGCGACCTCGATGACGCCCGCCTGTCCCAGCCGGTCCTCGCGCTCGAACAGGTCGAGCGAGGCATTGGCCGCCGCGCAGCCGAGCGGATGGGCCATGAAGGTCGGCCCATGCATCAGCGCATGCGCAGGATTTTCCGAAAGGAATGCGTCGAACAAATCGTGATGCACGATGGTGGCCGCCAAGGGTGAGGTGCCGCCGGTCAGTGCCTTCGACAAAGTGACGATGTCGGGGGTGACGCCGGCCTGTTCGCAGGCGAACATCGAGCCGGTGCGGCCGAACCCGGTGAAGATCTCGTCGAAGATCAGCGTCAGCCCGTAATGATCGGCGGCGGCGCGCAGATGCCGCAAAACCTCCGCCTCATGGAACACCATGCCGCCCGCGCCCTGCACCAGCGGCTCCACAATGATCCCGGCAAGTTCGTGCGCGTGCCCTTCTAACAGGCTGTCAAACTCCTGCCTGCCCCCCTCGTTCGGCAGGGGCGCGATCACATGCTCGGGCAGCAGCCCGGCGAACATGGCGTGCATCCCCTCCTCGGGATCGCAGGCCGCCATGGTGCCGAAGGTATCACCATGATATCCACCCCGGAAGGCGAGGAAGCGGGTGCGCCCGCGCTCGCCCCGGTTGAGCCGCGCCTGCACCGCCACCTTCATCGCCACCTCCACCGCGACCGAGCCGGAATCGGTGAAAAACACCCGTTCCAGCCCGTCCGGCATCAGCGCGGCCAGCCGCGTCGCCAGCCGATAGGCCGGCTCGTGCGCCAGCCCGCCGAACATCACATGCGGCATGGCATCGAGCTGCGCCGCGACCGCCTGCCTTATATGCGGATGGTTATAGCCGTGGCAGGCGGTCCACCAGGAGGCGATGCCGTCGATCAGCACCCGCCCATCGGCGAGGTGGATGCGGCTGCCCTCGGTGCGGACCACCGGCAGGGGCAGAGGCGCCGTCCGCATCTGGGCATAGGGCAGCCAGACATGCCGCCAGCCTTCCTCCAGCCAGTCAGACGTGGCCAGCCCCCGCCGACCGAATGCCCAGCTTCGTAAACAACGCGTTATCGCGCATGATCGCCGGGTTTTTCGTGGTCAGCAGCGTATCGCCATAGAAGATCGAGTTGGCGCCGGCAAGAAAGCAAAGCGCCTGCGCCTCGTCCGACAGCGCCTCGCGCCCCGCCGAAAGCCGCACATGCGATGAAGGCATGGCAATCCGCGCCGCGGCGATCATGCGGACGAACTCGATCGGGTCGATGGGCGGGGCATCGCCCAGCCTGGTGCCGCTAACGGAAACCAGCGCGTTGATCGGCACGCTTTCGGGATGTGGGTTCATTGAGGCGAGGGTGGAGATCAGCCCGGCCCGGTCATCGGCATCCTCGCCCATGCCGATGATGCCGCCACAGCAAACGGAGATTCCCGCTCTCCGCACCGCGTCCAGCGTGTCCAGCCGGTCCTGATAGGTGCGGGTGGTGATGATCTCGCGATAATATTCCGGAGAAGTATCGAGATTGTGGTTATAATAGTCGAGGCCCGCGGATTTCAGGCGCGAAGCCTGATCGCCGCGCAGCATGCCGAGGGTGACGCAGGTTTCCAGCCCCAGCGCCTTCACCCCTTCCACCATCGCGCAGACGCGATCGAGATCGTGATCCTTG
>DASTAF010000138.1:0-4618 GCA_035713005.1 Acetobacteraceae bacterium | reverse complement strand
GAACAGATTGGCGCCGAACACCCCGGCCAGATGCGGGTTGCGCGCCAGCACCGCCTGCAGCTGCGAGGCGGCGGTATTGGCATCGTCGTTGTTGAACTGGGTGGAGAGCACCTTGATGTTCGGGTAGTGCTTCTGGATTTCCTCCTTGAACCCTTGTTCGCGCTGGTCGGTGGTGGAAATGCCGGGCTTGACGTTGCTGACGAACACCTCCCCCTTGCCCCCGATGGCCTTGGCCAGTGCCTTCGCCGCGATCTTGCCGCCCAGGATATTGTCGGAGGCGATATAGGAAAGCGGGAAATCCGCCAGCCCCGATCCGGTCTGGTAATGGCCGTTGCCGATATAGGTATCGACGGTGATCACCGGAATATGCGCCGCCACCGCCGCCTTCAGCGGCTGGATGAGTTGCTTGGCGTCGGTCGGCGCGATCAGGATCGCGTCAGGATGCCGCGCGATGACCGCGTCCAGCACCGGCACCTGCTGCACCGGGTTGAAGGCGGACGCGCCCTGGAACACCAGGTTGACATGCAGCGCCTTCGCCGCCGCCTCGGCGCCGCGATGCATGGTGATGTAGAAGGCATCCGTGGTCAGGCCGGGGATCAGCGCGATGGTGTAGGTTTTCGCCTGCGCCGGCGCCATGGCGGCGGCACTCAGCAGGGCGCCCGCAAGCAGGCTCGCCAGAGTACGGAATATTGGTTTCATGTCGGTTCCTCCTGGAGTTTTTTTATGCAGCATCCTCAGGGCAAGACTTCGGCAAGCGGGTGGTCCGCATCCTCCTTCAGATCATCGAGCGCTTCGTGCAAGGGCCGCAAGGCCGGGTGGAGACGGCGATAGACGCGCTGATACATGCTGTCATACCGGACCCGCAGTGCCGGGTCCGGCTCGACATCGTGCGGCAGCATGGCAGTCGCCGCCAGTGCCTCCTTCACACCGCCGTAAACCCCCGCCGCGATGCCGCCGAGCAGCGCGGCCTCGCCGGATTCCTCATCCAGCCAGCGCATCTCGGCGCGGGTGCGCTGGTCGTGCCAGGCGATGACCGGCGTCAGTGGCCTGCCGTCGGCATCAACCGGGATCAAGCTTTCGCCGAAGCTTGCCACCGCGATACCGGCAATCGCGGCCTTCTCACTGGCATCAGTAAGCTGCCGCAGGACCTTCACCGTGGCCTGCCAAAAGGCTTCGGCATCGTGCTCCACCCACGCCCCGCCGTCTCGCATCCTCGACGTTGTGGAGCAGGTTCCCTTCCGTGTAGCGCTTGACGACGCCGCAGGAGGTCATGATGCCATCGGCGCCCGCAACGAGCACCCGGTCCAGCACCACACCCGGATCATCGAGCCCAGGCACCGCGCCGAGCGTGCGGGCATGATCCATCGCGATGACGATGGCGCGTTCCGGCAATTTCATTCTGGACAAAACAGTTTCCCCGGCTTGTTCTTGCGCCAAACCTGACACAGCATCGTTTTGATGACAAGAAATACCTGTATCCAGCGTGACGGCGCTGCCGGATTTGTTGCAAACTCCGGGGCAAAATGCAAAACGGACGAAGGCATGTACTTTTCAAGCCACGCACCCGCGACCTCGACCCCATCACCCGCAGGAGCGGGACGGAGCCGAACAGGCCGACGCAGTGAAATGTCACCTCCAGCACCTTCATCGTGGCGCTTGCGCGCGCCAACATCATCCTCGCCCGGCCGCCGATGAACACCATCTCGATGCCGCAGCGCGACCAGCTCCGCCAGGTTTTCGAGGCGCTCGACGGTAATGCCACCGTGCGGGTGATCGCGCTGGAAGCCGCCTGGTTCGGGGCGTCCGGCGGGCCGAGTTTCCTGCTGCTGCACGAGGGGCTCGGCTGCGTCGCCGCCTGGCGGGACTTTCCGGACCGGCTGCACGATGCAACGGGCTGGGGCGCCTTCGCCTATTCCCGCCTCGGCTATGGAGGGTCCGGCCCTGCCCCTTTGCCGAGGCCGCTCACCTATCTGCGGGACGAAGCCGCCCTGCTGCCCGCCATCCTGGATCAGGCCGGCATCCGCCGCTGCATCCTGGTCGGCCATAGCGATGGCGGCACCATCGCCGCCCTGCATGCGGCATCCGGTGCCGATCCGCGCGTCATCGGCCTCGTGCTGATCGCGCCGCATTTCATGGTGGAGGAGGCCACGCTGCGCGGCGTCCGCGCGGCAGCCGACGCCTATAATGAGGGCGATCTCGCGCAACGCCTGCGGCGGCGGCACGGCGCCAATACCGATATCGCCTTCGAAGGATGGCGCGGCCTATGGCTCGACCCGCGCTTCCACGGCTTTCAGGTGGGCGAAGGACTGCGCCATGTCAGCCTGCCGGTCCTCATGATCCAGGGGCTGAACGATGCCTATGGAACCATGGCGCAGGTCGAGTATCTCCGCGCCCGCGTGCCGCATGCCCGGCAGCTTCTTCTCGAAGGCTGCGGCCACATGCCTCATCTCGAACGCCAGGCGGAGGTGCTGGCCGCCATCAGCGACTTCGCAGCGGCGGCTCAGGCCCGGCTGCCCTCGCCGTAGAGCCCAGCCTGACGCCCCCGCTCCTGCACCAATGCCAGCACCACCTCGATGCCCGGCGTCGGCACGCCGACGAGCCGGCCCAGATCGCGCACGGCGGTGACCAGCGCGTCGATCTCCAAGGACCGCCCGCGCTCCAGGTCCTGCAGCATGGATATCTTGTGCCCGCTGACGGAGCCGGCGGCATCAAAGCGGCGATCCATCATCTCCTCGGGAATCCGCACGCCGAGCGCCTCGGCGACCGAGCGCGCCTCGGTCATCATCGCCCGGCACACCGCCCGCAGCCCGGGCTCGGTGGCGGTGCGGTCCAATGTCGCGAGGGTGAGCGCGCCGACCGGATTGAAGCAGACATTCCCCCAGAGCTTCAGCCAGATGTTCCAGCGGATGTTGTCGCGGATCGGCGCCTCGAATCCGGCGGAGACCAGCGCCTCGCCGAGCGCCACGACCCGCTCCGAGCGCGAGCCGTCCGGCTCGCCGATGGTGAAGCGCTTGAACAGGTGATGCTCGATCACCCCCGGCGCAACCACCTCGCAGGCGGGATCGACGACGCAGCCGATGGCGCGCTCCGGCCCGATCGCCTTCCATTGCCGGCCCCCCGGATCGACGGTTTCCATGTGCCGCCCCTCGAACGGGCCACCCTCCTTGTGGAAATACCACCAGGGAATGCCGTTCATCGCCGTCAGCACCGGGGTATGGGCGCCGAGCAGCGGGGCGAAATTCCCGGCATTCGCATGCGCCTGATGCGCCTTGAGCGCGCAGATCACCACATCCTGCGGGCCGAATTCCGCCGGATCGTCGCTCACCGGAAAGCGCGCGACGCGCGTCCTGCCCTCGACGATGAGCCTGAGCCCGTCGCGCCGGATCGCCCGCAGATGCTCGCCGCGCGCGATGGCACATACCTCATGCCCGGCGAGAGCCAGCTCCCCGGCCATGTATCCGCCGATGGCGCCGGCGCCGAACACGCATATCTTCATCCCCGACTGACCTTTATGGAAGCTGGCCGGCCAGCGCATCGGCGATGGACTGATCCTCCTTCGAGGTCAGCCCGCTGATGCCGATGGCGCCGATGATCCTGCCTCCGGCATCCTTCAGCACCGCGCCGCCCGGCAGCCCGGTCAGGCCGGGATCGCAGAAATAGCCAGGCTCGATCCGCTCGCGGTGCAGCCGCTCCAGGAAGGCGGTGGTGCTGACGCCCATCCTTGCCGCCGTATAGGCCTTGCCCTGGGAGATGGCGATGCTGCGCACCGGCGAGCCATCGGCCCGGGCGAAGGCGATCAGGAACCCTTCGGCATCGCATATCGCCGCGCAGACCGGGCGCTGCTGATACTCGGCATGCGCCATCCCGATCGCCCTCGCCGCCAGGTCCTGCGCGGCCCGCAAATCCAGCCTGTCCATCGATGCTCCCTCATCCGGCTCCGGAACCGTCTCTACTCGGGGCTGACCTGGCCTTCCAGGGGCGGGACGGCAAAATTCCGGTCCAGCCCGTCGATATCCGCCGCCGTGATCGGATCGCGGACGATGAACAGATAGGCGCAGGCGGAAATCACCGAGACCACGGCGCCGACCACCAGGGCCAGCACGAAGGAGCCGGTGCCCTGCACGATCAGCCCCGTCACCGTCGGAGCCAGGGCGCCGCCGAGATAGCCGCCGAAATTCTGCATCGCCCCCACCGAGGCGGTCAGATTCGTCGGCACCGCCACCGAGGAGAGCGCCCAGGAGCAGGTGCTGGTGATGTAGAGCAGGAAGATCGCCATCGAGATGAAGGCGATGGCGAGCGCGTTGCTGGTCACGTAGGCGGCGGCCACGGTGAAGGCGGCGGTGCCGATCAGGGCGAGGCCCGCCGGATATTTCCGGCTGTTCACCGGGGTGAAGCCGCGCCGGACCAGCACATCCGCCAGATAGCCGCCGCAGACCGAGCCCACCACGCCCCAGGCGAAGGGAATTGCGGCGGCGAAGCCGGTATATTTCACGCTCATGTGGCGCTGGATCTCGAAATAGCCCGGCAGCCAGGCGAAATAGATCCAGGTCATGTAGATGCAGCCGAAGAAGCCGAGGATCATGCCCCAGGTGGTGCGGAAGCGGAACAGCATCCGCCA
>DASTAF010000137.1:0-6765 GCA_035713005.1 Acetobacteraceae bacterium | reverse complement strand
GCTCGCCGGGCACGGGCTCTCGGCCTTCGCCGCCACCGAGCTGGAGTTCCTGCTCTTCCGCATGTCCTACGAGGAGTGCTGGTCGCGCGGCTATCGCGATCTCGCCCCGGCCAATCTCTACAATGTCGATTACTCGATCCTCGGCACCGCCAAGGTCGAGCCGGTCATCCGCAAGATCCGCAACGCGATGGAGGCCTCCGGCATCCAGGTGGAGAATTCCAAGGGCGAATGCAATCTCGGCCAGCACGAGATCAACTTCGCCTATCGCGGCGCGCTGGAATGCGCCGACAACCACGTGATCTACAAGGAGGCGGCGAAGGAGATCGCGCAGGAGGAAGGCTGCGCGATCAGCTTCATGGCCAAGTTCAACGAGCGGGAGGGCAATTCCTGCCATGTCCATCTCAGCCTCAGGGACGAGGCAGGCAAGCCGGTTTTTGCCGAAGGGCATGGCATGTCGCCCCGGTTCGGCCGGTTCCTGGCCGGGCTTGCCGCGCATGCCGCCGAACTCTCCCTGTTCTTCGCGCCCAACATCAATTCCTACAAGCGCTTTGCTGTGGGCAGCTTCGCCCCGACCGGGCTGGTCTGGGGGCATGACAACCGGACCTGCGCCTTCCGCGTGCTCGGCCATGGGGCCGGGCTGCGGGTGGAGAACAGGCTGCCGGGCGGGGACGTCAATCCCTATCTGGCCCTGGCCGCGATGATCGCGGCGGGGCTGGACGGGATCGAGCGGGAATTGCCGCCGCAGGGGCCGCATGAGGGCAATGCCTATCTGGGCGATCTGCCGCGCGTGCCGAAAACCATGGCCGAGGCGGCGGCCCTGTTCCGCGCCAGCGAATTCGCCCGGGCGGCCTTCGGCCCCGAGGCGGTGGAGCATTACGCGCATATGGCGCAGGTCGAGATCGACAATTTCAATGCCGCCGTGACCGATTGGGAACGGACGCGCTGCTTCGAGCGGATGTGAGGGGAGAGGATGCAGGATTTCAGCATGCAGGATTTGAGGGGGGACTGGCGCTTCCCAACGGCGATTCTGGCCGGGCCGGGCCGACTGGGCGAATTGCCGGGCAGGGCGCGCGATCTCGGGGCGCGGCGGGTGCTGGTGGTCAGCGATCCGGGCGTGGCGCGCCTGCCGGTCTTCTCCGCGCTCACCGAAGGGCTGCGCGCGGAGGGCATCGCCGTCGCCGCCTTCACCGATACCCATCCCGATCCGCTGGCCGGGGATGTCGCTTCAGGCTGCGCCGCGCTCCGCGCCCATGAGGCGGAGCTGGTGGTGGCGCTGGGCGGCGGCAGCGCGCTCGATTGCGGCAAGGCCATCGCGCTGGCGGCGGCGAGCGACCGGCCGCTCTGGGATTTCGAGATCACCAACACGCCCCCGCCGCTCGACCGCCCGATCCTGCCAATCTTTGCGGTTCCCACCACCGCCGGCACCGGCTCCGAGGTGGGGCGCGCCGCCGTGATCACCGACATGGAGACGGCGCGGAAAGTGATCCTGCTGCACCCGTCCATGCTGCCCCGGCTGGTGATCCTCGATCCGGAGGCGACCATCGGCCTGCCCGCCAATCTCACCGCCTGGACCGGGATGGACGCGCTCGCCCATAATCTCGAAGCCTATTGCGTCCGGGCCTATCATCCGATGGCGGATGGGGTCGCGGTGGAGGGGATGCGGCTGATCAAGCACTGGCTCGCCGCCGCCTGCGAGGAGCCGCGCAACATCGCGGCGCGCAGCGGCATGCTCGCCGCCGCTGCGATGGGCGCCACCGCCTTCCAGAAGGGACTCGGCGCGGTCCATTCGCTGAGCCACCCGATCGGCCTGCATTGCCATGCTCATCACGGGCTGACCAACGGGGTGCTGATGCCCTATGTGCTGGAATACAACCGTCCGGTCATCGAGGAGCGGATCGTGGATCTTGCCCGCGGCCTCGGCATCGATGGCGGGTTCGACGGCTTCCGCGGCTGGCTGACCGGCCTGCGCGAGCGGCTCGGCATCCCGCACCGGATCGACGCGCTGGGCGTCACGGCACCCATGCTGGACCGGCTGGCCGGGGAAGCCTTCCGCGACCCGAACACGCCGGACAACCCCCGGGCCGCCGATGCGGCGGCGATGCGGCGGATGCTGGAGGCTGCCCTTTCGGGCCGGCTCGCGGGCCTTGCCTAGCAGCCGCTACGCGGCGATCATCTCGATCAGGCTGGAGGTTTCCAGCATCAGCACATGGCTGTAGGGGCCGAGGAACAGGTCGCCCAGCGCCTCCCGGTGCCGGTAGGTGATCCATCGCTGGATGCGGTGATAGTCGCGGTCGTGCTTCATGTGGCAGCGCTGGCAGAGGGCGCGCAGGTTACGCAGCCGGTTATGGGTAGGATCATGGTCGAGATGCGCCGCCGCCAGCACGACGCGGGTGGTCCTGGCGGCGATGGTCTCCACTAGGTCAGGCCAGGCGCAGCGGCGCCCCCGCTCGTTGCGCCAGGCCCGCCCCGCCTCGTCGAACCAGCGCCCATCGGGCAGGCAGCGTACCACCGCGAGATGCGGGCGCCCGCAGCCCTGGCAGCGCCCCTCGGCGCGCTCGAACCGCACGCGCAGGCTCAGTTCCGTCCAGTGCGGCGGGTAGAGCGGGCGGAGTTCAGGGCGGATCGGCATGGCCCGATCATGCCCGCCCCGCCAATCATTGCCAAGCCCGATGCCTCAGCCTCGGGCCGGAACGGGCACCCGGTCTGGATAGTTGGTGAACAGGCCGTCCACGCCCAGGGCCGCCATGCGGGCGATATCCTCCGGATGATTGACGGTGAAAACAAAGACCTTCAGCCCGCGCCGATGCGCGTCCTCGACAAATTCGCGGTCGATGAATTCCAGCGAGGGATGCACCGAATAGGCCCCCAACTCGCTCGCGAAGGCGGCGTTGGTCAGCGGCAGGCCGACGATGAGCGCGCCGGTGCGGATGGCGGGGTCGATGCTCCTGGCGTTCCTCAGTTCGCGATGGTTGAAGGAGGAGATCAGGATTTCCTCGCGGCTCCAGCCCTGGCGCAGCCGTTCCGCGATCAGTTCCATGACCGGCCTCGCCGTGTCCGGCCCCTTCAGCTCGACATTGATCCCCGCCCGCCGCCCCACCAGGTCGAACACCTCGTCGAGCGTCGGGATCTTCTCGCCATTGCCGGCATCGAGGGAGCGGAGATAGGCATGGCTTTGCCCGGTGACATAGCCGCTGCCATTCGTCGTCCGCTCCAGCCGGTCGTCATGGATCACCATCAGATGCCCATCGACATGGTATACGTCGATCTCCACCCAGGGCGCGCCGAGCGCAATTGCCTTTTCGACCGAGGCGAGGGTGTTCTCCGGCGCATGGCCCATGGCGCCGCGATGGCCGATGCAGATCATGCTCCGCTCCCCGCTGGCGGCAGCCGCCGCCCGCTTTCCGCCTCGAACACATGAAGGTGCGGGGGCGGCAGGGCGATGGCGAGGCGCTGCTCATCCGCCCCGGCGGCATGGGCGGGAACGCGGAGCGCGAAGGCGGTGCCATCCGCGAGCCTGCCATGGATCAGCGTCTCGGAGCCGAGCGGCTCGATCAGATCGACGGCGAGTTCCATCCCTTCGGCGGCAAGCATCGCGTGCTGCGGACGGATGCCGATCAGCAGCCTCGCGCCATCGGGCGCCGCGCGCGGACCATCAGCGAAGCGGATGACCGGCCCGGCATCGAGCATGGCGGCGGCGCCACCCTCCGCGAGACGGGCGGGGCAGAGATTCATCGCCGGATCGCCGATGAAGGTGGCGACATAGCTGTCCGCCGGCTGGTCGAACACGGCGAGCGGCGTCGCGATCTGCGCTGCCTTTCCCTGATGCATCACGATCAGCCGGTCGGCCAGCGTCATCGCCTCGGTCTGGTCATGGGTGACGTAGAGCGAGGTGATGCCGAGCCGTTTCTGCAGCTTGCGGATATCGGCGCGCACCTGCACCCGCAGCTTGGCGTCGAGATTGGAGAGCGGCTCGTCGAACAGGAACAGCTTCGGCTCGCGCACGATGGCGCGCCCCATCGCCACCCGCTGCCGCTGGCCGCCGGAAAGCTCCCGTGGCTTGCGGCCGAGAAGCTGGCCGAGGCCGAGCGTCGCCGCCGCCTCCTCGACCCTGAGCGCGATATCGGCGCGCGCCAGGCCGCGCAGCTTCAGCCCGTAGGCCATGTTGTCGAACACCGTCATGTGCGGGTAGAGCGCGTAGTTCTGGAACACCATGGCGATGTCGCGCCGCGACGGGTCCTGGCTGGTGATGTCCGCGCCGTCGAGCAGGATGCGCCCGCCGCTCGGCGTCTCCAGCCCGGCCACCAGCCGCAGCAGGGTGGACTTGCCGCAGCCGGAGGGGCCGACGATGACCAGCATCTCCCCATCCGCGAGGTCGAGATCGACGCCGTGCAGCACCGTGCTGGCGCCGAAGCTCTTGCTCAGCCCCCGCAATTCCAGCCGCGCCATGCTATTTCTCCGCCTCGGTCAGCCCGCGCACGAACCAGCGCTGCATGGCGATCACCACCGCCACGGGAGGCAGGACGGCCCAGATGGTCGCCGCCATCAGCAGGTTCCAGGGCGTCATCTGGTCGGATGAGATCATCTGGGTGATGCCGAGCACGATCGGGTCGAGCCTGCCATTGGTCGCCACCAGCAGCGGCCAGAGATACTGATTCCAGCCATAGACGAACAGGATCACGAACAGGGCGGCAAGATTGGCGCCGGAGACCGGCAGCAGGATATCGACGAAGAAGCGCATCGGCCCAGCCCCGTCCAGCTTCGCCGCCTCCACCAGCTCGTCCGGGATGGCGAGGAATACCTGGCGGAACAGCAGCGTCGCGGTGGCGGAGGCGATCAGCGGCATGGTCAGGCCGGTGAAGCTGTTGATCAGGTGAAAATCCGACATCACCGCATAGGTGGGGATGATCCGCACCTCCACCGGCAGCATCAGGGTGATGAAGATCGTCCAGAAGGCGAGCATCCGGCCCGGAAAGCGGAAGAAGGCGATGGCGAAGGCGGAGAGGGCGGATATGACGATCTTGCCGAGGGCGATGACCAGCGCCATGCCGAGGCTGACCAGCAGCATGTGCCCGACCGCCACGCCGCCCTTGGCGGCCGATCCGCTGCCGAGCACGGCGATGAAGGTCGGCAGGCCGGAAAGGCGCGGGATCAGCGAGAGGTCGCCCCGGTTGATCGCCGCCGCGGACTGGGTGGCCCCGGCGAAGGCGACCCAGATCGGCAGGATGAAGATCACCACGCCGAGCAGCAGCACCGCATGGGCGAGATAGTCCGGGCGCCGGTTCATGTCGCGGCGCGCTGGCCGACGAAGCGGAACTGGATCATGGTAAGCCCGACGATCAGCGCCATCAGGATGACCGATTGCGCCGCCGAGCCGCCCAGGTCCAGATTGATCACCCCGTCGCGATACACTTTCACCACCAGTGTCTCGGTGGAACTGCCGGGGCCACCCTGGGTGAGGGCATAGATCAGCGCGAAGCTGTCGAAGGCCGCATAGACGAGATTGACGATGATCAGGAAGAAGGTGGTGGGCGCAAGCAGCGGCCAGATGATGGTGCGGAAGCGGTAAAAGCTCCGCGCCCCGTCCAGCGTCGCCGCCTCGATCAGCGATTTCGGGATGGATTGCAGCCCGGCGAGGTAGAAGATGAAATTGTAGCTCACCTGCTTCCAGGCGGCGATCAGCACGACCAGGGCGAAGGCCTGGCGGCCATTGATCGCGTAGTTCCAGTCGATCCCCAGCGCCTGCAGCGGCCGGACCAGCAGGCCGATTTCCGGCTGCAGCAGAAAGATGAAGATCACCGAGGCGATGGCGGGCGCCACCGCATAGGGCCAGATCAGCAGGGTGCGGTAGATCGCCTGCCCCTTGATGCCGCGATCGGCGAAGGCGGCGAGGGCGAGGCCGCCTGCCATGGCCAGAACGGTGACGAGGGCGGAGAAGACCAGCGTGCGCAGGATTGTCGCCTGGTAGCGGTGGGATTCCACCAGGCTGGCGAAATTCGCCAGCCCGACGAAGACGACATTGAGGCCGAATGCATCGGTCGCCGTCACGCTCTCGGCGAAGGCCCGGTAGGCGGGCAGCAGAAAGAACAGGATGGTGATGACGAGCTGCGGCAGCACGAGCAGAACCGGCAGGACGCGCCCGGCGAAGATCGTCCGGCGCTCCATCGCCCCTATGCCGCCTCAGCCATGGACCGAGCGGGCGAACTGATCCACCACCGCCTGGGCGCGGCGATTGGTGGCGGCCAGCGCCTCCTTCGCGGAGGTGCCGCTCTGGATCGCCTTCTCCCATTCCTCCTCGATGATCACCCGCACTTGCGGCATGTTGCCGAGCCGGATGCCGCGGGAATATTTCGTCACCGGCGTTCTGGTGAGCTGCTTCACCGCCAGATTGGCGCCGGGATTCTTGGTGTAATAACCCTGCTTGCCCATCAGCGCATTGCCCGCGAGCGTGACTGGGATATAGCCGGTCGCCTCGCTCCAATGGGCGTCGTTCTCCGGCTGGCTGATGAAGCGGAAGAACAGGGCGATGGCGCGGTATTCCGCCTTCGAGCGGTGCGGCGCGGTCATCGGCCAGAAGGAAGCGCCGCCGATGATCGAATTGATCGGGGATTTGATGATCGAGGGATGATAGGGCAGGTAGGCATCGGCGAACTTGAACTTGGCGCTCTGCTTGAGCTGGCCGTAGATGCTGGACGAATCGAAGGTGATCGCGGCATCGCCGGCGTAGAAGATCGGGCTCGGCGCGCCGTCCCGCCCTTCATACTTGAA
>DASTAF010000136.1:0-6083 GCA_035713005.1 Acetobacteraceae bacterium | reverse complement strand
GCTTCGTCATCGGCCAGGGCCTGCGCCGCCTTGGCGGGCACTTCCAGCAAAGCCGCAATCAGCCGCCTGATCTCCTCGTCCGGCCGAGCCTTGCGGGCATGGGCGGCAGCCAGGGCGAAGCCGGCCAGAACCGTCAGCTGCGAAGCAAAGCCCTTCGTGCTGGCCACGCTGATCTCCGGCCCGGCGACGGTTTCCAGCACCGCGTCGCTCTCCCTTGCCATGGTGCTTTCCGGCACGTTCAGCACCGAGATCACCTTGCGGCCCGAATCCCGCATGTAGCGCAGCGCCGCCAGCGTATCGGCGGTCTCGCCCGACTGGCTAATGGCCATGCCGAGCAGGCCGGCATCGAGCGGCGGCGCGCGGTAGCGGAACTCGCTCGCCACATCCGCATCCACCGGGATGCGCGCGATCTCCTCGATCCAGTACCGCCCGGTCAGCCCGGCATAAAAGGCCGAGCCGCAGGCGCTAAGGGCGATGCGCGGCACCGAGGCGAGATCAACCGGCAGTTCCGGCAGCACGGGCAGGCGCGTACCGGGATCGATCATCCGGTGCAGCGTATCCCCGATCACCACCGGGCTTTCATGCAGCTCCTTCTCCATGAAATGGCGGAAATTGCCCTTGCCGATCGCGGCCCCGGTCAGCCGGGTCAGCTTCACCTCGCGCGTGACCGGCTGATCCTCGGCGTCGAAGAAATCGGCACCGTTCCGGGTGACGATCACCCAGTCCCCATCCTGGAGATAGGCCAGCTTGCGGGTGAGGGGGGCCAGCGCCAGCGCGTCCGAACCCAGGAACATCTCGTTCTCGCCGAACCCGACCGCGAGGGGGGCTCCCCGCTGGGCGCCGATGATCATCTCCGAATGGCCGGCGAAGATCAGGGCAAGGGCATAGGCGCCTTCCAGCTTGCGGAAGGAGGCTGCGGCGGCCTCCTTCGGCTTCATGCCGCGCTTGAGGTTGAGGTCGACCAACTGGGCAATGGTCTCAGTGTCGGTCTCGGTGGAGAATTCCTGGCCCTCGGCTTCCAGTTCGGCCCGCAGCGCCACATGATTCTCGATGATGCCGTTATGCACGACCGAGACGCGCGATGTGCCGTGTGGATGCGCGTTGGTCTCGCTGGGCGCGCCATGGGTGGCCCAGCGGGTATGGCCAATGCCCGTGCTGCCCTCCAGCGGCCGCGAGTCCAGCACGCTGATCAGATTCTGGAGCTTGCCCTGGGCGCGGCGGCGTTCAATATGCCCGTTCACCAGGGTGGCGATTCCGGCACTGTCATAGCCCCGGTAGGCAAGGCGGGAGAGCCCGTCGATCAGCAGGGGCGCTGCTGGCTGCTTGCCGATGACCCCAACGATTCCGCACATGTCATTTCCCTCTGGCTTGACGCAAGGCCTCCGCGCGGCCTGGTTTTTCCACCTGGCGGCCCCGCGCGAGTGCTAAGGCATCCGGGTTAACATTCTCTGTAATCACGCTTCCGGCGCCGATGCTGGCACCATCGCCGACGCTGACCGGCGCCACCAGCGCGACATCCGAGCCAATGAATACATGAGAACCGATGACGGTTCTATGCTTCGCATGGCCGTCATAATTGCAGGTGATAGTGCCGGCGCCGATATTGGTCGCCTCGCCCACCTCCGTGTCGCCAAGATAGGTGAGATGATTGGCCTTAACGCCCTGACCCAGCCGCGCGGCCTTCACTTCGACGAAATTGCCGATATGCACCGCCTTGCCGATATCCGTTCCCGGCCGGATGCGCGCATAGGGGCCGATGATCGCGCCTTCCCCGATGGCGCAGCCCTCGAGATGCGAGAAGGCGCGGATCTCGGTGCCGGTCTCCACCGCCACTCCCGGTCCGAAGACGACATAGGGGCCGATGGTGACATCCGGTGCCAGCCTGGTATCGGCAGCGAGATGCACGGTGTCCGGTGCCGTCATGGTCACCCCCGCGTCGAGCGCCGCCGCGCGCAACCGCTTCTGCAGGGCCGCCTCGGCGGCGGCGAGCTCGGCCCGAGAGTTCACGCCCAGGCATTCCTCATAGGGCGCTTCATGGACCGCGACCTTCACCCCTTCGGCGGCGGCGATGGCGACCAGATCGGTAAGGTAGTACTCGCCCTTGATATTGTCGTTGCCGATGCGGGCCAGCCAGCGCCGCATGTCCTTGGCACGGGCGCAGAGCCCGCCGACATTGCAGAGGCCGATCCCGCGCTCCGCCTCGCTGGCGTCGATGTATTCCACGATGCGCGAGACGCGGTCTCCCTCCATGACGATGCGTCCGTAGCGTCCCGGCTCCGGCGGGCGCATCCCGAGCAAAACCAGGCCCGCATCGCCCTGATCGAGCCGGGCGACGAGGGCGCGCAGGCTGGCCTCGGAGACCAGCGGATTGTCCACGTAGAGAACCGCGACGATGCCGTCTCCGAACAGGGGTGCTGCCTGCAATGCCGCATGGGCGGTACCCAGGCGGTCCTGCTGGATCACCACCTGCGCCGGCGCGGCCTCCCGCGCGACGGCGTCCATCTCCGGTCCGGTGACCACCACGATCCGGTCGAACACGGCATGCGCCGTGCCGCTCAGATGGGCGAGCATGGTGCGGCCGGCGATGCGGTGGAGCGCCTTGGGCAGAACGGATTTCATGCGGGTGCCAAGGCCCGCGGCGAGGATGACGGCGGTATGCTGCATGGGAGACCGGGTAGCGTCAGCCGCATCTTCATGTCAAAGGGTTGCCGGTCAATTCGGATTTCGGAGTATGTCATGGCGGCGAAGCGCGCGGTTGTTTTCGATCTGGACGGGACCTTGCTCGATTCGCTGCCCGATCTCGCGGGGGCACTGAACCGCTCGCTGGCACGGTATAGCCTGCCACCGCTTTCCCAGGAAAAAGTGCGCCCGATGGTGGGTGACGGATCGAGAAAGCTGCTGGAGCGGGGCTATGCGGCCTATGGGCGGCAGCCGAGCGAGGAGGATTTCGCCATCTACATGGAGGATTACGAGGCGCATGCCGCCGATCTGACCACCCTGTTCGACGGCATTCCCGAGGCCGTGGCGGCGCTGGAGAAGGCGGGATATGGCCTGGGCGTGTGCAGCAACAAGCCGCACGAGGCGGCGGAGCGGGTGCTGAAGTCGCTCGGGATCGCGCATTACTTCTCCACCATGATTGGCGGCGACCAGACGGAGCACCGCAAGCCCGATCCGCGCCACCTGGGCGCGGTGCTGAAGGCGATGGGGGTAAGGCCGGAGGATGGGGTCATGGTGGGCGACCACCGGAACGACATCGCGACGGCGCAAGGGCTGGGCGCGCCTTCCATCTTCGCCGCCTGGGGCTATGGCGAGGCTGATGCGCCCATCGTGGCGCAAAGGCCGGCCGAGTTGCCAAAGCTTGTGGAGCGGATATTCGCGAGAGGCGCCTGAGCCGGCTATTCCCGCGTCCATCGCCGGAGGCGAAGGACCGGCACGGCCTCGTGCGGGGCAGGCGGGCGGCCAGCCCTGTTCCTGAGCAATGCGAGCACCGCGCGGGTGGGAGTTGAAAGATCATCCGGCCATGGCGCGCCCAGATCATGCCAGGCCAGATCCTCCAGCTCGCGAGAATCCCTCAGAATGCCGCTGGCATGGTCGGCATTGGCCATGAAGAAGCGGGCGTTGAAGCGGATCGGCAGGCCGGGCGGCGTTTCCGCGCGGCAGAGATAATCGAGCCGGTCGAGCCTCGGCGGTGTTCCCAGGCTGAGCCCCGTCTCCTCCTCGAGTTCCCGCGCCGCCGCGTGGGCGAGCGCCCTGGCCAGCCCCGCATCGCCCGAACGCTGCAGCCGCGCGCTCACCTCCGGGCGCAAAGGGGCGGCGAGGGGGGCGGTGAAATCCTCCCCATCCACGGCGCCGCCGGGAAAGACCAGAAGATGCGGCATGAACCGGTGCCCGGCAGCGCGCCGGCCCAGCAGCACCTGCCACCCGCCCCCTGTTCCGCGCAGGAGAATGAGGGTCGCGGCATCGCGCAGGGCAGATTCGGCCATGCCGGCTTCTAGCCCGGCGCCGCCTCGCCAGACAGGGCGGCAAGCGTGGAAAAATGAGGCAATCGGGCTTGACGGCGCTGTGCCAATGGCCCATCTGCCAATCAGGACCGGAATTGTCCGCAATTACGTGTGCAGATCGTGAACTGCTGATCGAGATCGCCATGCTGAGATTATCACGCCTGACCGACTATGCCGTGGTCGTCCTGGTGCATCTTTCCCGGGCCGAAGCCGTGGAGACATCGCCGGGGATCGCCCAGGCTGTCGGAATACCGGAGCCGACAGTGGCGAAGGTGCTGAAGAGCATGACGCAGGCGGGGCTGGTGGTCTCGCAGCGCGGCGCCCGGGGCGGCTACCGGCTGCTGCGTCCACTGGGCTCGATCGCCATCGCCGACATCATCGTCGCCATCGATGGGCCGATCGCGCTGACCGCCTGCGTCGAGGGCAGCGGCGGTGAATGCGAGAGTCAGAGCCTGTGCCCGATGGCGGGCCGCTGGGGCCCGGTAAACCAGGCGATCAACGAGGCGCTGAGCTCGATCACCCTGGCGGACATGTCCCACGCGGCACTGCCCCGCGCGCTGCGGATCGAGCGCGATGCTGTTCCTGTTGCTGAATGAGGTTGTGATGGCTGCGGTTACCGAAACACTCGACACCATCGACCGGCTTGCCGGATCGGGCTACAAATATGGTTTCGAGACGAAAATCGACATGGACCTGGCCCCGAAAGGGCTGAACGAAGACATTGTCCGGCTGATTTCGGCGAAGAAGCAGGAACCCGAATGGCTGCTGGAATGGCGGCTGAAAGCCTTCGCCGCCTGGCGGACGATGACGGAGCCGCGCTGGGCGCGCATTTCCTACGCTCCCATCGATTATCAGGACCTGCATTACTATGCGGCGCCGAAAAAGCCGGTGCCGAAATCGCTCGACGAGGTCGATCCCGAGCTGCTCAGCATGTACGACAAGCTGGGTATTCCGCTGAACGAGCGGGCGGCGCTGGCCGGCGTGGCGGTGGACGCGGTGTTTGACAGCGTTTCGGTGGCAACCACTTTCCGCGAGAGTCTGGCAAAAGTCGGCGTGATTTTCTGCTCGATCAGCGAGGCGGTGCGCGAGCATCCCGAACTGGTGCGCAAATATCTCGGCAGCGTGGTGCCGGCGGGCGACAACTATTACGCGGCCCTGAACTCGGCCGTGTTCTCCGATGGCAGCTTCGTCTTCGTGCCGAAGGGCGTGCGCTGCCCGATGGAGCTTTCGACCTATTTCCGCATCAACGCGCGCAACACCGGGCAGTTCGAGCGGACGCTGATCATCGCGGAGGAGGGGGCGAGCGTATCCTATCTCGAAGGTTGCACCGCGCCGATGCGCGACGAGAACCAGCTCCACGCGGCGGTGGTCGAGCTGGTGGCGCTCGATGAAGCCTCGATTAAATACAGCACGGTGCAGAACTGGTATCCGGGCGATGCGCAAGGCCGGGGTGGCATCTACAACTTCGTCACCAAGCGCGGGGCTTGCCGTGGCGCGCGCTCGAAGATTTCCTGGACCCAGGTGGAGACCGGCTCCGCGATTACCTGGAAATATCCCTCCTGCATCCTGCAGGGCGAAGGTTCGGTGGGCGAGTTCTACTCGGTGGCGCTGACCAACAATCATCAGCAGGCTGATACCGGCACCAAGATGATCCATATCGGTCCGAACACATCGAGCACGATCATCTCTAAGGGGATTTCCGCCGGGCATTCCAACAACACCTATCGCGGGCTGGTGCGGATCATGCCGCGCGCGCGCAATGCACGGAACTTCACCCAGTGCGACAGCCTGCTGATCGGCGATCAGTGCGGGGCGCATACGGTGCCTTATATCGAGAGCCGCAACCCTACCGCAAAAGTGGAACACGAAGCCACTACCTCGAAGATCGCGGACGATCAGCTTTTCTACTGCCGGTCGCGCGGACTTTCCGAGGAGGATGCGGTGGGGCTTCTGGTCAACGGCTTCTGCCGGGACGTGCTGAAGGAATTGCCGATGGAATTCGCGGTGGAGGCACAGAAGCTGCTTTCCGTCTCGCTCGAAGGCTCGGTGGGCTGAAGGAAACATCATGTTAGAGATCAAGGG
>DASTAF010000135.1:0-5841 GCA_035713005.1 Acetobacteraceae bacterium | reverse complement strand
TTCGCGTCTTCTCAACGTCGTCCGCGACGAGGTGCTGGCTGCCTCCTATCCAGAAATCAAGGACCCCGATCTCGTCCGCCTGCCTGATGGCGGCTGGATGATGCTGGCCTCGGTGGGAAATTCCAGCGTTCAGCAATGGGTGGTCGGCCGGTTCACCGCCGAGGGACTCGATGGACCCTGGCGGGAACTGGAGCCCGTCCGGTTTCATGGGCTCTCCGGCCCCGAGCTTTGCGCCCCCAGCACCGTCTGCCGCAGGGAAGCCGAGGGAGATCGCTGGCGGATGTATATCCAGACCGCCTGCTTCTCCCCTGACGGCAGGATCATTTCCGCCGAATCCGCGGATGGGCAGAATTTCTATCCCTCGTCTGATCTTCTGGTGACGAAGGAGTCGATCGTCGGGGATCTGGATGTAATCGGCGTGTACGATGTCGGGGTGACGGAAATCACCATCAATTCCGATCCCTATGAATGCCTGGCCTTTTCGGGCTATCGCAGGGTGGGAAGCGGCGATCTCTATGCCGCCTTCCGCAGCAAGCTGGCGCCCGAGCTGGGCTGGACGACACCGGTCTGCATTCTGAGGCAGGAGGCGGTGCCCTTCCATAATCACCCGGAATACGAGCATCACGAATGGGGGCTTGAGGGCGCGAAAATCCTTCAGATCAGCGAAACCTGCTATCTGCTGGTCGGGGTCTGCTTCCTGCAGCGGGATGAGAGCTTCCTGGGAATGCGCCAGCGCGTGTTCTTCGCCGGCTCCAGGACGCCGAATGGGCGCTTCATTCCCCTCGGCACCGCGATCGAGCCTTTCACCACAGGCGAGAACGGCCATCCGGACGCGGTGATCGAGGAAGGAAGGCTTGTGCTGATCTATCAGGAGCGGCTTGGCGATGGGCAGCCATGGCATCTTCGCCATGCCGAATTCGACCTCGATGCGCTGGCGAGGCAGATCGCCCAGGCCTGCGACAAGGTTTCAGAAACGGATGAGGCGCTGAGCCCCGTCTGAGGCTGCGGGGCGGCCGGTCAGGCCGCTTCGGCAAGCATTCTTACCTGCCGGGCCAGACTGGCCTTCGCGGCGCGGGCATCACGCCCCAGCGCCAGCAATCCAGGCAGTTGCGAGGGTTTTCTGCTCAAGCTGAGCATGATCCTGCCAAGCGCCATGCGGCCGCTGGGATCAAGCCCGAGCATCGCCGCTTCGGGCAAGGCCCGCTGCGCCGGATCCGCCACCGCCCGCAGCACCGCGAAGGGCAGATCATGAAGCGCGGCAATTCTTGCGACGGCGCCTGATTCGAGATCGACCGCAACCGCCCGGGTGCTGGCGAACAAAGCTGATTTCTCCGCCGTGCTTCCGATGATGGTCTCACCCGCCGCCATCAGCTGATGGGTAGCGCCCCCGAGCCTCTCGATAAGTGCGGGATCGCAGATGAAGGTCCTGCCGCTCTCATGGATCATCCGGGGGATGATGACGGTGCCGCAGGGCAGGGCGGGATCAAGCCCGCCGGCAAGGCCGAAGCTGACAAGCCCGGTTGCACCCCGGCGCGCCAAGGCGGTAGCGGCTTCGGCCGCTCCCGCGGGCATGCCGCCCCCCACCGCTGTGAGGACGGGGAGGGCTTCAAGCAGCCGCGCCTCCGCGGCGAGGCCGGTAACGAAGCCGAGCATGATCAGCCGCCGGGATCAGCGCGGTGTCAGCACCATCACCATCTGCCGGTTTTCCATCTTCGGCATCTGCTCGACCTTGGTATCGACATCCATGTCGGCGCGAATCCGCTCCAGCACCTTCACGCCAAGCTCCTGATGCGCCATCTCGCGGCCCCGGAAGCGCAGGGTGACCTTCACCTTGTCGCCTTCGTCGATGAAGGTCTTCATCGCGCGCAACTTGACCTGATAGTCGTTCTCATCGATGTTCGGGCGCACCTTGATCTCCTTGATCTCGATGACCTTCTGCTTCTTGCGAGCCTCGTTGCGCTTCTTCTGCTGCTCGTACTTGAACTTGCCGTAGTCGAGAATCTTGGCGACCGGCGGATCGGCGTTCGGGCTGATCTCGACGAGGTCCATGCCGGCCTCGAAAGCGCGGCGTATCGCTTCGCGAACGCTCATCACGCCCTGCATCTCGCCGTCCTGATCGATGAGCCGGACTTGCGGCACGCGGATGTCTTCGTTGACACGGGGGCCCTCGCGTGATGGCGGCGCGGGCGGAACTGGTGGTCTGGCTATGTTGACTCTCCTGTGATTGTTGAAAAGGGGCGGATGGGGATGATGAATCCCATTCCGCCTCTAGACGATATCGGCGGCCGCAAGCAACAGTGCAAGATGCGGATCAACCCGCGAAAGTTTCAAAAGGGTCGGGATCATAATGGATTCCGGCCAAGGTGAGCCCTTCGGGCGGCGCCGTGGGCCCCGCGGCGGCGCGGTCGCGGGCGGCAAGGGCGGCGGCGACGCGGCTCTCCGGCCATGATCCGTCGCCCACCAGCTTCAGCGTGCCGACCATGTTGCGCACCTGGTGATGGAGGAAGCTGCGCGCCTCGGCCTCGATGGCCAGCAACTCGCCCTCCCGGCGCACGGATAGCAGGTCCAGCGTGCGGAGCGGGGATTTCGCCTGGCATGCGGCGGCGCGGAACGAGGTGAAATCGTGCCGTCCCGTCAGGCTCTGCGCCGCGCGATGCATCGCCTCCGCGTCGAGCGGCTTCTTCACGTGCCAGACCCGGTCCGCCGCGAGCACCGGCCGGGCGGGGCGATTGAGAATGAGGTAGCGATAGGACCGGCGCAATGCCGAGAAGCGCGGATTCCAGCCAAGCGGCGCCGGGGCCGCCCTCACCACCACCACCGGATGCGGCTTCATGTGGAAATTCAGCCCCGCCAGCATCTGGTAGGCGCTGTATCGCTCGGCATGGGATTCCGGCAATTTCATGCGGGCGAATTGCGCCGAGGCATGAACCCCCGCATCGGTACGCCCGGCCACCACCACTTCCGGCACGATGCCGCCGAACAGCCTGGAGGCTGCCTCCTCCAGCACCTGCTGGACGGAGATGCCGTTATCCTGGCGCTGCCAGCCTACGAAGGGAGTGCCGTCATATTCGAGCTTCAGCGCCCAAAAGCTCATGAATTGAAGCTCATGCGCCGAGGCGGGTGCCCGCCGGCACGGGATTGCCGCGCAGGAAGGCGGCGGCATCGAGGGCAGCGCGCCCGGCGCGCTGCACCCGCGTCAGCCGCAGCGCTCCTTCCCCGCAGGCGATGGTCAGCCGGCCGTCCAGCACCGTTCCGGGCGGGCCGGAGCCATCCACCGGCTCGGCGGCAAGGATTTTCAGCGTCTCGCCGTTCAGCCTGGTCTCCGTGCCGGGCCAGGGGGTGAAGGCGCGCACCTTCCGGGCAAGCTGGAGCGCGGGCTGGCTCCAGTCGATCAGCGCGCCGGCGCGGGAGAGCTTGGGCGCGTAAAGGCCCTGTTGCGGCTGCGGGCGGGGCGGCGGGTTCTCCCTCAATGCCCGCAGGATCAGCGCGGCCCCCAGCGGGGCCAGACGGTCGTGCAGGCTTGCGGCGGTGTCATCCGCCTTGATCGGCACCGCCTCGGCCAGCAGCATCGGGCCGGTATCCAGCCCTTCATCCATCTGCATGATGGTGATGCCGGTTTTCGCATCCCCGGCCAGGATCGCCGCCTGGATCGGCGCGGCACCGCGCCAGCGCGGCAGCAGGCTGGCATGGATGTTGAGGCAGCCGCGCCTGGGAGCGGCCAGAAATTCGGCGGGCAGGATCAGCCCGTAGGCGGCGACCACGGCGGCATCGAGATCGAGGGCGGCGAAATGAGACGCCTCCGCCTCGTTCCGCCGCAGGCGGGCAGGGCTCCGCACCGGCAGGCCCAGCCGTTCCGCTGCCTGATGCACCGGGCATTTCGTCTCGCGATGGCCGCGCCCGGCGGGTTTGGGCGGCTGGCAATAGACGGCGGCGATATCATGGCCAGCCTCATGCAGCGCGACCAGCGCCGGGACGGCGAAGCCCGGCGAGCCAATGAAGGCGAGCCTCACCGTCCACGGCTCTGCGGAGATTTATCCCGCTGCTCCTTGGCCAGCTTGCGCAGCAGCATGTTGCGCTTGAGGGGGGAGAGATGATCGACGAAGAGCACGCCGTCCAGGTGGTCGATCTCGTGCTGGATGCAGGTGGCGAGCAGCCCCTCGGCCTCGATCTCGCGCCGGGCGCCGGATTCATCCTCGAAGCGGGCGGCGATGCGGGCCGGGCGGGTGACATCCGCGTACTGGCCGGGCAGGGAGAGGCAGCCTTCCTCGCGCGTCGCCGTCTCCTCGCTGGCTGCGATAATCTCGGGATTGATGAGCACCATCGGCGCGCGCTCATCCTCCGGCCCGAGATCGAGCACGACCAGCCGCAGCGGCGTGCCGATCTGGGGAGCGGCGAGGCCGATTCCGGGCGCCCTGTACATTGAATCGAACATTCGCGGGATCAGGGAGGCGACGGCATCCCGGTCCGCCGCCGTGACCTTGCGGGATTTCGCGCGCAGGCGCGGGTCCGGCACGATCAGGATCGGCAGGATGCCCGCTTCTCGTTGAGGAAGCATATCGGCCATGAGGGGGGTTTAGCGCCGCTGGCAACCGGCGATCAATCGGCGGCACTTGCAAAAAGCGGCGATCATGCCAATCTTACCCTTTGCAGGGTGCCTGTAGGGGCCCTGCTGCGTCTCGCTCGAAAGGAGGAGGCTGATGAGTACAAGGGTTTTTACCTCGCCGCTGTTCCTGGGTTTCGACCATCTTGAGCAGATGATCGAACGCGCGGCCAAGACATCCTCGGAAGGCTATCCGCCGTACAACATCGAACAGCTGACCAGCACGAATCTGCGAATCAGCTTGGCTGTTGCCGGCTTCACCATGGATGATCTGCAGATTACTCTGGAGGATAACCAGTTGGTCATTCGCGGCAGGCAGAATGACGATGGCCAGGGCCGGATCTTCCTGCATCGTGGCATTGCGGCGCGGCAGTTCCAGCGCGCTTTCGTGCTCGCGGAGGGGATCGAGGTGAAAGGAGCCTGGCTGGATAACGGCCTGCTGCATATCGATCTGGCGCGTCCTCTGCCCGAGACGAAAGTGCGCACCATCGCGATCAGCAAAGGGGCCAATAGCGCGGCTTCCGGTCAGGTCAATCAGGGCGGGTTCGGGGGAAATCGGATCGCTGGTGCCAAATTGCACAGCGTTTCCGAGCCGAGATTCGCCGATGAACAGGAGTAAGTGGCATGAATACCAATCAGCATGATGATTTCGATGATTCGATTGTCGTCGGCTTCGAATTTGATCCTTATCACATGACGGAATCGGAACTCGCCGATCTCGGCATGGAAGAGGTTGCCTATGTCCGCCCGGTGGTGACGCCGAACGGCCCCGCCTTCGGCATTTTCGCCGCGAACGGCACGCCGATGGCGGTGGCCACGGATGGCATGCTCGCCCGCGCCGCGATCGTGCAGCATGATCTGGCCCCGGCCTCGGTTCACTGAGGTTTCGAGCCGAACGGCTTCAGGACAGCTTCAGGATTGAAAAAGGGCATGGCCGGGGAACCGGTCGTGCCCTTTTTTCTTGACCCTCTGGTCAGTCCATCACCGCCATCTCGCGCTCGCCGGTTTCCTGCACCTCCGGCTTGCGCATCAGGACCAGCACCAGGATCGCCGGGATGGTGACCAGCAGCATGAACTTGAAATCGTCGATATAGGAAATGATGCTGGCCTGATCCTCGATCATCGAGTTCAGCAGGGCGGCGCCCTTGGCGGAAAAGGGATCGAGCACCCGGGAAATCTCGCCGCCGACCTGCAGCGCGCGGTTGAACGGGGTTATGGCGCTGCTGATCGTGGCATGCTCG
>DASTAF010000134.1:0-9815 GCA_035713005.1 Acetobacteraceae bacterium | reverse complement strand
CGGGCTGATCGACGAGGCGGACCGGGCGGAGATCGATCTTGCCTCGGCCCTGCCCAGGGTGGTCGCGCCCGAGCTTGCGGCGCACTGGCAGAAGACGCTGGATTTCCTGGAGATCCTCACCCGCGCCTGGCCCGCCATCCTGGCCGAGCGCGGAGCGCTGGACCCGGCGCGGCGGCAGGCCATGCTGCTCGACGCCCAGGGCGCGTTCTGGAAGGCGAATCCGCCCCAAGCCCCGGTCTGGCTGGCCGGGCTTTCGGCGGCGTCGCCCGCCCTCGCCCGCCTGGCGCGGGTGGTGGCGGGCCTGCCCTTCGGCGCGGTGATCCCGGCCGGGTTCGATCCGGGGCTGGACGACACGAGCTGGGAGGCGCTGAACGGCAGCCCCACCCATCCGCAGGCGGGAATCAAGCATCTGCTCACCGCGATGGGCGCGCGGCGGGAGGAGGTTGTGCCCTGGGAATGGGCGGGTGCAGCCAATCATCCGGAGCGGGTTGCGCTTCTGCGCCGCGCCTTCCTGCCGGCGGAATCGCTCGCGGCCTGGCAGACGCCATCCGAGGGCGGCACCGGGGGGCTGTACCGGCTCGATGCGCGGGACGAGCAGGAGGAAGCCCGGGCCATCGCCCTCGCGCTCCGCGAAGCGCTCGAAATCCCCGGCCACAGCGCGGCGCTGGTGACGCCGGACCGCGGCCTGGCCAGCCGCGTGGCCGCCGAACTCGCCCGTCTCGGCATCCGCGCCGAGGACAGCGCCGGCGAGGCGCTGGCGGCCACCCCGCCCGCCGTGTTCCTGCGCCTGATCGCGGCGGCTGTCGCGTCGGAACTGGCGCCCGCGCCCCTGCTGTCCCTGCTGAAGCACCCGCTGGCCGCCGCCGGCCTTCCCGCCGCCACCTGCCGCGATCTCGCGCGCCGGCTGGAGGTCGCGGCGCTGCGCGGGCCGCGCCCGGCGCCCGGTTTCGCCGGGCTGCTCTTCACCCTGGATCAGCTCGGCAAACCCGATCTCGCCGCCTTCGCCGCGCGGCTGCAACGGGTGATGCAACCCATCCTCGCCGCCTTCGCCGCCATGGCGATGAATCCCGCCCGGCTGATCGACGCGCTGATCGAGGCGGCGGAAGGGCTTGCCGAAACCGATGAGGAGCCGGGCGCGTCGCGGCTCTGGGCGGGCGAATCCGGCGGCGCGCTGGCAGCGCTGCTGGCGGAGAGCCTGCCCGCTCTCGAAACCCTGCCCGACATGGACCCCGCCGATCTCGGCGAGTTGCTGGGCGCGGTGATCGACGACACGCGGCTGCGCCGCCCGCGCTCGCACGACGCGCATCCGCGGATCGCCATCTGGGGCATATTGGAGGCGCGGCTGCAGCAGGTGGATACGCTGGTGGTGGGCGGGCTGGTCGAGGGCGTGTTCCCCGCCGAGCCCGATCCCGGCCCCTGGCTGTCCCGCCCGATGCGGCGCACCGCCGGGCTGCCGCCGCCGGAGGACCGGATCGGCGAGGCGGCGCACGACCTGACCGGGCTGATCGCCGCCTGCCCCACCGTGATCCTCTCCGCCCCGCGCCGGCAGAACCGCGCGCCCGCCGTCGCCTCCCGCTTCCTCGCGCGGATCGAGACGATGCTGGCCGGGCGGGGAGAATTCCTTCCCGCCCATCCCGCCGCCCTCTGGGCGCGGGAGCTGGACCAGCCCCGATCGCGCACCGAATGTCCCCGTCCCGCCCCGTGCCCGCCCGCCGCGGCGAGGCCCAGGCGCTATTCCATCTCCGAGATCGCCACGCTGATGGCCGATCCCTACGCGATCTACGCCAGGCGGGTGCTGCGCATCACCCGGCTTCCGGCGCTGGAGGAGGAGACCGACACCGCCCTGTTCGGCAATATCGTGCATGACGGGCTGAGGGAGTTTCACGAGCAGAACGCCGACTCGAACGCGCCGGACGCGGAATCGCGCCTCGCCAACGCTTTCGAGCGGGCCATGCGTGCCCACCGGCCCCGCCCGGCGCTCGCGGCCTGGTGGGCGGCGCGGCTGGACCGGCTGGCGAGATGGGTCATCACGACCGAGCGCGATCGTTGCGCCAGCAGGGGCCGCGCGGCGAAGATCGCGGTCGAGCGGGATGCCGAGCACCGGATCGGCGAGTTCATCCTGCGTGGCCGGGCGGACCGAATCGAGCGCTGCGCCGATGGCAGCATCTCGATCATCGACTACAAGACCGGATCGCCTCCCAAGCCCGGCGAGGTCGAGGCCGGCACGGCGCCGCAACTGGTGCTGGAGGCGCTGATGGCGATGGATGGCGCCTTCGGACCGGAATTCCAGGGCAAGGTTTCCGAGCTCGCCTACTGGCAGCTTTCGGGCGGCGCCAGGGAGGGCAGCCTCAAGCCGCTCTTCGACGGCGAGCCGCACCGGCTGGGCGAGGTGATCGCCAAGGCCGCCCATGCCCTGCCCCGGCTGCTGGAGCGCTACGCGCTGGATGCCACGCCCTATCTCGACGCGCCGCACCCTTCCCGCAGGACCTTCGACCGGCCCTATAGCGGCATCTCCCGCCGCGCCGAATGGGATGAGAGCGCATGAACATCGCCTTGCAGACGGCCCAGTCGGCGCAGCGCGCGGCATCCGATCCGGAAGTCTCGGCCTTCGTCGCCGCCTCCGCCGGCTCCGGCAAGACCAAGCTGCTGACCGACCGGCTGCTGCGCCTGATGCTGGCGGGCACCGATCCGGGACGGATTCTCTGCCTCACCTTCACCCGCGCCGCCGCCGCCGAGATGGCGATCCGGCTGCGCGGCGCCCTCGGCCGCTGGGTGACGCTGGATGACGCGGCGCTGGATGAGGAACTCGCCGCCCTCGCGGTGCCGCGCAATGCGAAAACCCGCGAGCGGGCGCGCGCCCTGTTCGCGATGATCCTCGATCTGCCCGGGGGCATGCGCATCGGCACCATCCATGCCTTCTGCCAGTCGCTGCTGCGGCGCTTCCCGCTGGAGGCCGGGATCTCCCCCTATTTCGCCCTGGAGGACGACATGGGCGCCGCCCAGCGCCGGCGCGAGGCGCGGGAGGCCGCCATCGCCGCCGCCGAAGCCGCGTCCGCCATCGGCACCCTCGCCGCCGAGCAGAACGAGACCCAGTTCGCCAGCCTCGCCGCCGCGCTGCTGACCGATCCCGAGGCGCTGGGCGGCCTGCTCGCGCAACATGGCCGCGAGGGTCTGGCCGCCCTGCAGCGCGCCTCGCTCGGCGCCTCCGATCATGACGAGGCGGAACTCTGGCGGATCGCGGTCACCGGGCTGGACGAGGCCGCGCTCGCCGAGGCGCTGCGCCGGATCGCCCGCGAGGGCACGGAAAGCGCGGGCAGGCATGCCGGCGCGGCGCTGGACTGGCTCGCGCGCGATGCGGCGGGGCGCATCGCCTCCTGGGGCGTCTGGCTGGGCGTGTTTCTGACCAAGGATGGCGGGCCGCGCACGGCGAAAAATTTCGTGAACAAGAAGCTCATGGAGGCGGCACCCGGCCTGTTCGATGTCATCGCCGCCGAGCAGGAGCGTATCCTTTCGCTCAAGGAGCTCCTGGCGAACGCCGCCCTGCTCAAACTCTCCCAGGCGATGATCTCGCTCGCGGCGCCCATGCTGGAGGCCGAGGGCACCCACAAGATCAACAAGTCCCGGCTCGACTATGCCGATCTGATCATCCGCACCGCCCAGCTTCTGATCGATCCGGGCGCCGCCTGGGTGCTCTACAAGCTGGATGGCGGCATCGACCACATCCTGCTCGACGAGGTTCAGGACATCGCCCCCGCGCAATGGCGCATCATCGGCGCCATCGCCGACGAATTCTTCTCCGGCGAGGCGGCGCGCGGCGCGAGCCGCACCATCTTCGCGGTGGGCGACGCGAAGCAGTCCATCTATTCCTTCCAGGGCGCCGATCTCGCCAGCTTCACCGAATGGCGGGACCGGCTGCGCCGCCGGGTGGTGGATGCCGGCGCCCGCTGGCATGACGGCGCGCTGGAGACCTCCTTCCGCTCCACCGCCCCGGTGCTGGCTCTGGCCGATGCGGTGTTCGACGATGACGAGGCGGGAATCGGGGTGCGCGATCCGGGCGAGGCGCTGCATCACAGGGTGAACCGCACCGGCCAGGCCGGTTCGGTGAGCCTATGGCCGCTGGCGCCGAACGAGACCGACCCGGACATGCCGGAATGGGACGTGCCGGAGGATTACCATCTGCGCAGCAGCGCGAGGCGGCGCCTTGCCCGTGGCCTCGCGCAATGGATCGCCGGCGCCGTCGGCAGCTTTCCCCTGCCCAGCCGGGACCGCGCCCTGGCGCCGGGAGACGTGCTGATCCTGGTCCGCTCCCGCAACGAGCTGGGCCCCGCCCTGGTCCGGGCGCTGAAGGAGGCGGGCGTGCCGGTGGCCGGGCTGGACCGGATGGTGCTTACCGAAAGCCGGGCGGTGGCGGATATCATCGCGCTGGCCGAGGCGCTGCTGCTTCCCTCCGATGATCTGGCGATGGCCACCTATCTCGCCAGCCCGCTCGGCGGGCTGGACGATGCGAGCCTGATGGAGCTGGCGCTGGAGCGGCGCGGCAGCCTCGCCCAGGCCCTGTTCGCGCGGGGCGACGAGCGGGCGGAATGGCGCGCGGCGCGCGACATGTTCGCCACCCTGCAGGCGCGGGTGGATTATGCCACCCCTTACCGGCTGTTCTCCGAGCTGCTGGGGCCGCTGAACGGACGGGCGAAGCTGCTGGCGCGGCTGGGGCCGGAGGCCGCCGAGCCGATCGACGAGCTGCTCGCCGCGGCGCTGGATTATCAGTCCCGCGAGGCGGGAACCCTGCAGGGCTTCCTCGCCGCCCTGGCAAGTGCCGCGGCGGAGGTGCGGCGCGAGGCCGAGGCGGCGGGCGACGTGGTGCGGATCATGACCGTCCATGGCGCCAAGGGGCTGCAGGCCCCGCTGGTGATCCTGCCTGAAACCACCAGCCTGCCCAACCCCATCGAGACGCTGTTCTGGCTGCCGGTGCCGCAAAGCGGCGCCACCGTGCCCATCCTATGCCCGCGCGCCTCCGCCCGCAGCGCGGCGATCACCCGCGCGGTGGAGGAGGGGAAAGCCGCCCAGGCGGCGGAGCACAACCGGCTGCTCTACGTGGCGCTGACGCGCGCGGAGGATCATCTGATCGTCTGCGGCGCCGAATCCAGGAAGAGGATGAGCGAAAGCTGCTGGTATGCCTCGGTCCAGCGCGGCTTTTCACGGCTGGAAGATGTCGTTTGCATGGAATCGGACCTGCCCTGGCCGGGCGAGATCCGCTCCCTCTCCTGCGTGCAGGCGGCGCCGCCGGACCGGGTGGCGCGCATCGCCGAGGCCGGGAAGGTGGCGCTGCCCGCATGGCTGGGCGCGCCGCCGCTCTGGCGGGCCGCGGCGCCCGCCCCCGAATCCACCAGCCCGGAAAGGCTGGCGCCGAGCCGCAGCGCCGAGGGCGAGGCACGCGGGCTTGCCGCCGCCTCGCCGCGCCAGCAATCCGCCCGGGCGGCGACGCTGGCGCGCGGCCAGCTCATCCACGCGCTGCTCCAGCATCTGCCGGACCTGCCGGAAACGGAGCGGCTGCCGGCGGCGCGGCGCCATCTGGCCCAGCCGGGCCATGGGCTGGACGAGGCGGCGCGGAAATCCATCCTGCGGGACATTGCCGAGGTACTCGGCCACCCCGATCTGGCCGCGCTGTTCGGCCCCGATTCCCGCGCCGAGGCGCCCATCGCCGGGGTGGTGGCGGGAATCGAGATCGGCGGGCTGATCGACCGGCTGCTGGTCACGCCGGAGCGCATCCTGATCGCCGACTACAAGACCGATCGTGCTCCGCCCGCCGACGCGGAGGCGATCCCCGTGCCCTATCTGGCCCAGCTCGCCGCCTATGCCGCGCTGCTGCGCTCGATCCATCCGGAGCGGGAGATCGCCGCGGTGATCGTCTGGACGGCCGATGCCCGCGTCATGCCGGTTCCGGCGGAACTGCTGGCGCGCCATGCGCCACGGTCCATGCGCTGACACGTATGCGCCAGGATGGCCCCTGCCATTGGCGGCTGAACTTCCACCTTGATCGCGGCGGAGGCGCGCGCCATTCTCCGGCGTAACGACATATCGAGGAGTTTTCCCATGGGTACAGTGAGCAAGGCTGTCTCCGACCAGTCCTTCGCCAGTGACGTTCTCGGCGCCAAGGAGCCGGTGGTGGTGGATTTCTGGGCCGAATGGTGCGGCCCGTGCCGGGTGATCGGCCCGGCGCTCGAGGAGCTGGGGGCGGAATATGCCGGGCGCCTGACGGTTGCCAAGGTGAATATCGACGAGAACCCGATGACCCCGAGCCAGTTCAACGTGCGCGGCATCCCGACGCTGATCATGTTCAAGAACGGCAAGCCCGCCGCCACCCATGTCGGCGCGGTGCCGAAGACCGCCCTGAAGGCCTGGATCGACAAGAATTTGGCCGGCTGAGCCGAGGTGCTGGCCAGCCTGGACGGCAAGCAGCCGGAAGAGCGGCGGGAGCGGGAACAGGAACCGCCCCCTTCCTGCGCGCCGATGATCCGCACCATAGCCATGCCGGCGGATTCCAACGCCAACGGCGATATATTCGGCGGCTGGCTGATGTCGCAGATGGACCTGGCGGGCGGCAATTTTGCCTCCCGCGTCTGCCAGGGCCGCTGCGTGACGGTGGCGGTGGAGGCGATGAGCTTCCTGCGCCCGGTCAAGATCGGCGACGAGGTCAGTGTCTATGCGGAATTAATTTCTACCGGGCGCACCTCGATGCGTGTTAAGGTCGGGGCATGGCGCCGGGCGCGCGACATGAACGAGGAGAGATGCGTGACGAAAGCGGTGTTCACCTTTGTCGCCATCGATGACGCCGGCCGTCCGCGCGTCCTGCCGGGGGACGCATGAGCATGGCACCTGAAGCGCCCGCCTCGCCGCCGCCGCCGCAATCCTGGCTGGTGAATTCCTGGCTGGACCGGCTCTGGTCCTCCCTTGCCGCGCAGGGGCGGCGCTTCGTCACCCTGCCGAATGCCGACCTGCCGCGCCTGGAGCGGGCGCGCCAGCTCGCCCATGCGCTGCTCGGCGGCCGGGGCGAGGCTTCGGGCGCCGCGCTGGCCGAGGCGCTGCATCATGCGATCGATGATCTCACGGCCTCGGAACGGAATGCCTTCCTCGTTTATCTCTCCGGCAATTTCGGCCCCGATCCGGCGCGGCTTCAGGAAGCCGCCGATGCCTATCTGGCATCGCCCGGACCGGAGGCGGCGGCGGCGCTGGCGGAAGCGGCTACCCCGCCGCGCCAGGAATTGCTGCGGCGGATGAACATGGCGCCGGGCGGCACGGCGGCGCTGGTCGCCATGCGCCGGCACGTGCTCGCGCGGTTGCCGGAGGACAGGTCGCTCCAGCCGCTGGAGGCCGATCTGCGCCATCTCCTCGCCTCCTGGTTCAATCGCGGCTTTCTGGAGCTGCGCCGGATCGACTGGCGCACCCCGGCCTTCATCCTGGAAAAGATCATCGCCTACGAGGCGGTGCACGAGGTTCAGGGATGGGATGACCTGCGGCGGCGCCTCGCGCCCGACCGCCGCTGCTTCGGCTTCTTTCATCCCGCCTTGCCGGACGAGCCGCTGATCTTCGTCGAGGTCGCGCTGGTCCACGGCCTCGCCGCGGCGATCGAGCCGCTGCTGAGCCGCGAGGGCGACGATGCCAGCTTCCGCGCCCAGGAAATGGCGGCCGACACGGCGATTTTCTACTCGATCTCCAACTGCCAGAGCGGGCTGCGCGGGATTTCCTTCGGCAACTTCCTGATCAAGCAGGTGGTGGACGAGCTGCAGGCGGAGCTGCCGCAGCTGCACCAGTTCTCCACCCTCTCGCCGGTGCCGGGATTCCGCGCCGCGCTGGAGAAATGGCTGGCCGCCATGCCTGCCGAAAGGCAGCCTCTGGCGCTTTCCGGGGAGGAACGCGCCCATCTGCTGGCGGCGGCCAGCGTGGCGCAGGATACCCAGGAAGCGGCGCCCGATTCGCATGCCGAGATCGCGGCCCTGCGGGCGGTGCTCGCCATCCCCTTCTGGTGGCAGCAGGAGCAGCCCGCGATGGCGCTGAAACCGGTCCTGCTGCGCCTCGCCGCCCTCTATCTCACCGGCGGATTCGAAGCGGTCACGCGGGCGGACCCGGTGGCGCGGTTTCATCTCGGCAACGGCGCCCGGCTGGAGCGGATCAACTGGCTGGGCAATCTCAGCGCCCGGGGCATCTCCGAATCCTTCGGCATCATGGTCAATTATCTCTACGACCCGGCCAGCATCGAGGCCAATCACGAAGCCTTCCAGCGGGACGGAACGGTAGTGCGCGGGGCCTCGGTGGAGGCGCTGCTGGCCCCGGTTCCGCCATCGCCGAAATGGCTGGCGCGGCTCGGGCGCAGCCGTGTTGCATAAAAGCCAGGGGCACGAGGGAATTCCGCCGCGCGGGACCCATTCCGGCGCCCCTATGGTTCAAGCGGCCTGATTTGCCTATATCGCCCGGATGCTGAACAATTACTTACCCGATCTCGACATGCTGGACGAAGCCATCGCCCGGGCGCGGCGGCAGCTCGCCGCCGAGCAGAAGCCGGACGGCCATTTCGTCTACGAGCTGGAGGCGGATGCCACCATCCCCGCCGAATATGTTCTTCTCGAGCATTTTCTCGACCGGATCGACGAGCCGCTCGAAGCCAAGATCGGCGTCTATCTCCGGGAAATTCAGGGCGAGCATGGCGGCTGGCCGCTGTTTCATGGCGGCAGGATGGACCTCTCGGCCAGCGTCAAGGCCTATTTCGCGCTGAAGGCGATCGGCGACGATCCGGAGGCGCCGCACATGATGCGCGCGCGGCGGGCGATCCTGGCGGCCGGCGGGGCGGAGCGCAGCAACGTGTTCACCCGCATCCAGATGGCGCTCTACGGCCAGGTGCCCTGGCATGCCTGCCCGGTCATGCCGCCGGAGATCATGCTGCTGCCCCGCTGGTTCCCCTTCACCCTGTGGAAGGTGAGCTACTGGTCGCGCGTGGTCATCGCGCCGCTGGTGGTGCTGATGGCGAAGCGGCCCCTGGCGCGCAATCCGCGCGGCGTGCGCATCGACGAGCTGTTCGTCACCCCGCCGGATCAGGTGCGGGACTATATTCGCGGCCCGTACAAATCCGCCTGGGGCCACGTGTTCAAGGCCATCGATGTCGTGCTGCAGCGCCAGCAGAAGCGCTTCCCGGCAGCCGCGCGGGAGCGGGCGATCCAGGCGGCGGTGGATTTCGTCCGGCCCCGGCTGAACGGCGAGCATGGCCTCGGCGCGATCTATCCGGCGCTGGCGAACGTGGTGATGATGTTCGACACGTTGGGCTATTCGCCCGACCACCCCGAATACGCCGCCGCCTGGAAGGCGGTGCGCGATCTGATGGTGGTGCATGGCGACCGCGCCTATTGCCAGCCCTGCTTCTCGCCCGTCTGGGACACGGCGCTTTCCGGCCTCGCCCTTGGCGAGACGGACGGGTTTGATGACGCTTCCGTCGCCGCGGCCTGCGAATGGCTGAAGCCGCGCCAGGTGCTCGACGTGAAGGGCGACTGGGCGGAGAGGCGCCCGCATGCGCGGCCCGGCGGCTGGGCCTTCCAGTACGAGAACGCCTATTATCCGGATGTGGACGATACCGCCGTGGCGGGCATGCTGCTCGACCGCAGCGGCGATCCGGCGCACCGGGAATCGGTGGACCGGGCGTGCGAATGGATTCTCGCCATGCAGAGCAGCAATGGCGGCTGGGGCGCCTTCGATTCCGACAACGAGTTCTACTACCTGAACCACATCCCCTTTGCCGATCACGGGGCGCTGCTGGACCCGCCGACGGCCGA
>DASTAF010000133.1:0-6964 GCA_035713005.1 Acetobacteraceae bacterium | reverse complement strand
ATTGCCCTGCGGGTCCAGGTCGATCAGCAGCACCTCAACCCCATCGGCGGCAAGCGCGGTGGCCAGATTGATGGCGGTGGTGGTCTTGCCCACGCCACCCTTCTGGTTGGCGACGGCGATGATGCTCGGGCGTTCGCTTTTTGGAACTAGCTTAGGCTTGGTTGACACGGCGAATCTCGCTCAGTCGGAATATTGTGGCGCTGGGTGCCGTGCGGCTTGCAAAGCGTTCGATCTTCATCTGCCATTTTTGCAGCGCGTCGGTCAACTCGGCTTCGGCATTCTCTCCTTTCATAAAAAGGCAGCAGCCTTCCGGAGTAAGCTTGGGATAAGCAAGATCGAGAAGCGGGCGCAGCGGGGCCACGGCGCGTGCCGTTACCACCGGGGCGGGGGGCGGGGCGGCAGCTTCAATCCTCTGGCACAGGATGGTCGCCTTCACGCCAAGCCGGGCCGCGGCCGTGCGCAGAAACGCCGCCTTGCGCTGATCCGAATCAATCAATGTTACCGGAATGCCGGTCGCGATAGTCAGCACCATCCCAGGCAGGCCGGCGCCGGCGCCAAGATCGGTAATGCTCGTGGCCACATCAGGCAGAAGCGGGACAAGCTGAAGGCAATCGAGAATATGGCGGCCCCATAAAGCTCCCGCGTCGGCGCGGCTGATGAGGTTGATCCGCTTCGTCCATTCCTGGATAAGCTGCTCGAATTCGTGGAGCCGTTCCAGCGTTTCACGTGAAACATCTCGCTCAATGTCCACAGGTTCGACCAAGACTCTATGCCGCCTTTCTGGAATATCTCCGGAGGGCGCCGAAGATGGCCCCGAGAGCCGCCGGCGTCATGCCCTCCAGCCGCCCTGCCGCCGCCAACGATGCAGGACGGATCTGATTCAGCCGCTGCAGCAACTCGGCGGAAAGTCCTCCCACCTCATGATAGACAAAATCCGGCGGAATCAGAACCGACTCATCCTTTTCCCGCGCCCGGATCTCGGAAGTCTGCCGGGCGATGTAGCCTTGATAATGCTGATCGGCCTGAACGACATTCCGCGCTCTTTCAGAGACGGAGGATGGGCCACGCGCTGATCTTCTTAGCTCGAAAACTTCCCTCTCATATCGCAGGAAGGCCTGTTCACGCACGCTACCAATGCAGCCAAGCCGGATGCCAAGCCCGGTCAGCCGCAAATCGGCATTGTCAGCCCGCAGCGACAGCCGATATTCGGCGCGGGAGGTGAACATCCGATAAGGCTCCGTCACTCCCCGGCTCACCAGGTCATCCACCAGCACGCCGATATAGGCGTCCGACCGCGCCAGGGTAAAAGGATCGCAGCCAGATACGCGAAGCGCGGCGTTAATGCCCGCCAGAAGCCCCTGCGCGCCGGCTTCCTCATAGCCCGTCGTGCCATTGATCTGACCCGCGAGGAACAGGCCTGGCAGCCGCCTTACCTCCAGCGTATGGGTGAGTTCGCGCGGATCGACATAGTCATACTCCACCGCATAACCTGGGCGCAGAATCCGCGCCCGTTTCAGCCCCGGCATGGTGCGGATGAAGGCCTGCTGCACGTCTTCCGGCAGGCTGGTCGAGATTCCATTGGGATAAACAATGTCGCTCACCAACCCTTCCGGTTCCAGGAAAACCTGATGCCGGTTGCGCTCGGCGAACCGCACGATCTTGTCCTCGATCGAGGGGCAATAGCGCGGCCCTGCACCCTCGATCTGCCCGCCATAGACTGCGGAAAGATGCAGATTTTCCCAGATGATCCGATGAGTTTCCGGCGTGGTTTCGGTGATGCGGCAGGCAATCTGCGGGTTGGTGATCTCCCCGGTCATGGTGCTGAATGGCTCCGGCGGCACTTCGCCCCGATCTTCCGGCAAGCCCTCCCAATCGATCGAGGCCCGATCCAGTCGCGCCGGCGTGCCTGTCTTCAGCCGCCCGAGCCGGAGGCCGAGCTGCTGGAGTGATGCCGCCAAAGCGATGGCGGGCTCGTCACCAGCCCGGCCGCCGGCAGTCTGGCGAGGGCCGTAATGGAGCGTGCCGCGCAGGAAGGTGCCAGTGGTCAGGATCGCGGCGGAGCAGGCAATCCTCTGACCACGGCCGGTGAGAACGCCGGATAACCGGCCATCAGCGCCGACCTCCAGCCCGGCAGCCTCGCCTTCGAGAAGCGTCAGATTCGCCTGCTCCGCGAGAATAGCCTGCACGGCTTGCCGATAGAGCGCCCGATCCGCCTGCGCGCGCGGCCCGCGCACCGCGGGGCCCTTGGAGCGATTGAGCATCTTGAAATGGATGCAGGCGGCATCGGCGGCGCGGCCCATCACCCCATCCAGCGCGTCGATCTCCCGCACCAGATGCCCCTTGCCGATCCCGCCGATGGCTGGGTTGCAGGACATCTCGCCGATCCGGTCCAGCCTTTGGGTGATCAGCAATGTCCGCGCACCCATCCGCGCTGCCGCCGCCGCCGCCTCCGTCCCGGCATGGCCGCCGCCGATCACCACCACGTCGAAGCTGTTGCTCATCTAACAAATCACCTTAACTAACAAACATTCTACTTGCCGATGCAGAAGCTGCCGAACACCTCGCCGAGAACCTCCTCGACGCCAATGATTCCGGTCAGCCTTCCCAATTCAGCAGCCGCAGCTTGCAACTCTTCCGCGCGCAGCTCCGCCTCCCTTACCTGAAGCGCCCGCTCCAGCGCATCACGCATCTCGCGGATGCAGGCGATCTGGCGCGGCCGCCCTAACGCCGGAACGCTGCCGGCGTCGGTCAGACGGCGCGCCGCCGCCGCAAGCTCGCCGGTCAGCCGCTCCATGCCGTCTCCGGTCAGGGCGCTCACCGCGAGGGCGCCGGGAAAGGCTTTGGCCGCCAGATCCGCCTTGGTCAGAACCCGCAGACAATTCTCCGGCGCCATCTCCGGCCAGACCGGATCGGGCGCCGCCGCCACCAGTATCACCAGATCGGCGCGCGCTCCATGCGTGCGGGCGCGGCGCACCCCTTCGGCCTCGATCGCATCCGCGGCCTCGCGAAGCCCGGCAGTGTCGGTCAGCCGCACCGGCACGCCGCCCAAGGACAGGCGCACGCCCACCGCATCCCGCGTGGTGCCGGGAATATCGGAGACGATCGCCACATCCTCACCCGCGATCGCGTTGACCAGGGTGGATTTTCCCGCATTGGGCGCTCCCAGCACCGCGAAATCGAGCCCCTCCCGCAGCCGCGCCGCCTTCGCCCCCGCCGCCAGGGCGGCATCCAACTCGCCGATCAGCGCCTCGATCTGCCGCCGCAGCCCTTCATCCAGCGCATCGGGCAAATCCTCGTCGGAGAAATCGATCAGCGCCGTCTGTTGCGCCAGCAGACGGGTGAGCGCCCCGCGCCAGGAGGCGGTTTGCACGGCCAGCGCTCCTTCGGCCTGATCGAGCGCCAGGCGCCGCTGCGCCTCGGTTTCCGCCTCGATCAGGTCGGCAATGCCCTCGGCCTGCAAAAGATCGAGCTTGCCGTTGAAGAAGGCGCGCCGGCTGAATTCGCCAGGCTCCGCCGGCCGCGCGCCAGCGGCCACCAGGGCGGCGGAAACCGCCTGCAGAACCGCCATCCCGCCATGGACATGCAGTTCCGCGTAATCCTCGCCCGTATAGCTTCCGGGCCCTGGAAACCACAGCACCAGCGCCTGATCGAGCGGCGCGCCATCCGCAGCCCGCAGCCTGCGCAGGCTGGCCCGGCGCGGCTTCGGCAGCCCGCCCGCCAAATCAGCGAGCAACGGGCCCGTTCCAGCTCCGCTCAGCCGGATCACGCGGATCGCCGCCCGGCCCCCGGTGGCGGGAGCGAAGATGATGCCGTCCCCGCTCAACCCGTCATCCCCCGGCGGGCAGCATCCGGGCGGCGGCCCGGCCACCCGCGAGAATATGCTCCGCCAGCACCGCCTCCACCGCCTCGAAGCTGTCCAGCCTGTACCAGACACCTTCAGGATAGATCACCGCGCATGGTCCAAGCTCGCAGCGGTCCAGGCAGCCGGAAGCATTGATCCGTATCCCGCTCAGGCCAAGCTCCTTCACCCGCGCCTTCATGTAGTCGCGGATCTTTTCCGATCCCTTCTCGGCGCAGCTGCCGCGCGGATGACCGCCGGGGCGGCGGTTGCAGCAGACGAAGACATGCGTTTCGAAATAAAGCGGCGGATCGCCCGCCAGCCGGTGGCCCATATCAAACCTCGTATCGTGCAATCTCCCTCCCATTTAGAGGAGATCATTTTTCGCAGGAAGCACCGGTTCCCATGGCTGGCAATCGTCTCAACCAGGCAACGTCACCTTATCTTCTGCAGCATGCGGAAAATCCGGTGCACTGGCAGGCATGGGGGCCGGAGGCGCTGGCCGAGGCCTCGGCGGAGAACAAGCCGATCCTGCTTTCGGTTGGCTATGCCGCCTGCCACTGGTGCCATGTGATGGCCCATGAATCCTTCGAGGATGCCGAAACGGCGGCGCTGATGAACCGGCATTTCGTCAACATCAAGGTGGACCGCGAGGAACGCCCCGATCTCGATCAGATCTACATGAGCGCGCTGCACGCCATGGGCGAGCAGGGCGGCTGGCCGCTGACCATGTTCCTGACGCCCGAGGGAGAGCCCTTCTGGGGCGGAACCTATTTTCCGCCGAGCCCACGCTGGGGCCGGCCCTCCTTCCGTCAGGTGCTCGCCGCCATCGCCGATGCCTGGAAGAACGACCGCGCGCGCCTCGCCGAAGGCGCGGGGGCGCTGATCCGCCGTGTCGCCGCGCAAGGGGCGGCGAAATCCGGCGCCGCCATCACCCCGGCCGATCTGGATGCGGCCTTCTCCCGCCTGCTCGCCCAGGTGGACTGGCGCCAGGGCGGGCTGCAGGGGGCGCCGAAATTCCCCAACCCGCCGATTTTCCGCTTCTTCTGGCAGGAATATTGCCGCGCGGGGCGCGCCGAGGGCAGGGATGCCGTCCGCCTGCTGCTGGAGCGCATGAGCCAGGGCGGCATCTACGACCATCTCGGGGGCGGCTTCTCCCGCTATTCCACCGATGCGGAATGGCTGGTGCCGCATTTCGAGAAGATGCTCTACGACAATGCGCTCATCCTCGAACTGCTCGCCTTCGCCCATGCCGATGCGCCCGACGCCCTGTTCGCCGCCCGCGCGCGGGAAACCGTGGGATGGCTGCTGCGGGACATGGAAGCCGGAGAGGACAAGGACGCCGAAGGCAATGCCGCCTTCGCCGCCTCCGAGGATGCGGACAGCGAGGGCGAGGAGGGCAAGTTCTATGTCTGGTCACGCAGCGAACTGGAAGCCGCGCTGGGCGAGGATGTGGAATTTTTCGCCCGCCACTATGACTGCCCGGCCGAAGGCAACTGGGAGGGCAGGATCATCCTCCGCCGCCTGACCCCCTTGAGCGACGAGGGAACCGAATCCCGCCTCGCCAGTCTGCGCGAGCGGCTGTTCGCCATCCGCGCCCGGCGCGTCCGGCCGGGGCGGGACGACAAGATTCTCGCGGACTGGAACGGACTCGCCATCGCCGCCCTCGTCCGCGCCGCCGCGGTATTCGCCGAGCCCTCCTGCCTCGATCGGGCCGAATCCGCCTTCGCTTCGATCCGCAACCTGCTGGCGGCGGAAGATGGCCGCAGCCATCACGCCTACCGGCGCGGCACCGTCTCCGCTTCCGGCATGCTGGATGACCAGGCGGCGATGATCCGGGCGGCGCTGGCCCTCCATGAGGCCACAGGCAGGAACCATTACCTGGATGAGGCGAGGCGCATCCTTGCCGCCACCGAGACGCATTTCAGCGATGGAGAGGGCGGCTTCTATCTCACCGCCGATGACGCGGCCGATCTGCCGCCCGCCGCCGCCCGTCCTCGCAGCAGCTATGACGGGGTGACGCCATCCGGCGCCGCAATGATGGCGGAGGTTTATGCCCGCCTGCATCACCTGACCGGCGAGGCGGCGTTCCGTGCCCGCGCGGAGGCGGCGATCACCCGCATGACCGGCAATCGCGCCGCCCTGCCCGCCCTGCCGACCCTGCTCGGTGCCGCCGCCTTGCTCGATCAGGCAACCAGCATTGTTATCCTCGGCAATCCGGCCGATCCCGGCTTCACCGCCCTGCATCGCGCCGCCCTTTCCGCGCCCGATCCGTTGGCGGTCATCCTGCCGGTAGGCGATGCGTCGAACCTGCCCTCCGGCCATCCGGCACAAGGCAAGACCGCCGGGCAGCCGAGCGCCTTCCTGTGCCGGAACAATGTCTGCTCCCTGCCGGTCACCGACGAAGCGGCGTTGCGCGACGCGCTACGGAGTGTTTCACGTGAAACTTGACTCGCCTCCCGGAATCTTTAGCTTCCGCCCCAGGAATGACCGTGCCACAGCTCTCGCTCCAGTCACCATTCGGCGAACTCACCCTTTTCGAGGAGGATGGCGCGATCGTGGCGCTCGAATGGGGGCGCGCGGGCGAACAATCCTCCACCGCCCTGCTGAGCCGTGCCGCCGTCATTCTGCAGGATTATTTCGACACCGGGCTTCTTTCCGAAGCCCTCCCCCTCAACCCTGCCGGCACGCCGTATCAGCGGGCGGTGTGGAAGGCTTTGCAGGCCATTCCCGCCGGGCAGACCCGCACCTACCGGGAAATCGCCGCGCAGGCCGGCGGTTCCGCCCGATCCGTCGGCAATGCCAATTCCCGCAACCCCATCCCGATCCTCATCCCCTGCCACCGCGTCGTCGCCGCCCAAGGGCTCGGCGGCTATTCCGGGGCCGAGGGGCTGGCCACCAAGCGCGCCCTGCTCGCCCTGGAAGGCGTGAGCCTGGATCGCTGGAGCCCGGGCATCATCTGACCCATTGGAGACAATCATGAGCACCAAAGCCATCCGCATCCATGCCTATGGCGGCCCTGAAGTCTTGAAATGGGAGGATGTTCCCACGCCGGAACCCGGCCCTGCCGAGGTGCTGATCCGCCACGAGGCAGTCGGCCTGAACTATATCGATGTCTATTTCCGC
>DASTAF010000132.1:0-7380 GCA_035713005.1 Acetobacteraceae bacterium | reverse complement strand
TTCACCTCCACCGCCTTCATCGATTCCATCGAGCGCACCGGCATCTTCCTCGTCGTCACCCTGCCGATCGAGCTCGGCCTCGGCATGGCCATCGCGCTGGCGCTGGATCAGACCCGCAATGCCTTCCTGCGCCGGCTGGTGCAGATCCTGCTCGTGGTGCCGATCGCGATGACGCCAAGCGTCGTCGGCATGCTGGTCAACATGATGTTCAACGAGCAGCTCGGCGTCATCAACTATTTCCTCCGCGAGATCGGCATCGCTCCGGTGGACTGGCTGGGCAACAACCGGGCCGCCTACGGCATGGTGTTGATCACCCAGATCTGGGAATGGACGCCTTTTGTAGCCCTAGTGCTGTCCGCCAGCCTGGCGACCGTTCCGCCGGAGATCGAGGAGGCGTTCCGGCTGGAGACCGAGAGCTTCTGGCACCGCTTCCGCTACATCAAGCTGCCCTTCCTGCGGGCGGGCATCGTCGCCAGCCTGGTGTTCCAGACCATCTTCACCATCAAGACCTTCGACATGATCTATTCCATCGAGAAGGGCGGGCCGGGCGACGCGACGCAGATGATCGCCCTGCATATCGAGAACGTCGCCTTCAGGGGCTTCGATGTCGGCCTCGCCTCGGCGGAATCGGTGCTGACGCTGATCATCACCATCATCCTCGCCCAGTCGGTGGTGAAATTCCTCTACCGGGAAGAAGTCTGAGAGGATGCCATGAAGCCGAAGCTCACCACCTTCCTGCACGGCCTGTTCCTTCTCGCCATCGCGGTCGTGATCCTGTTCCCGCTCTACTGGATGGTCGCCTCGTCCTTCAAGCCGAGCGGCCAGATCTTCCAGATGCCCCCGGCCTGGCTGTTCCATCCGCAGCTTCACGGCTATGGCGCCGCGATCCGGGAGGGCGACATGCTGCGGGCGCTGCTGAACTCGGTCATCGTCACCCTCGGCGCGGTGGCGCTGGGAATCGCCGTCGGCGCCCCCGCCGCCTACGGGCTTGCGCGCTACAGCTTCAAGGGCAGCGCGCAGGTGCAGTTCTGGTACGTGACCAACTGGATGCTGGTGCCGGTGGTGGTGCTGATCCCCTTCTACCTGCTCGCCTCCGACCTGCGGCTGATCAACAACCCGATCGTGCTGATCGTCATCTACCAGACCTTCGTGGTGCCGCTGGTGGTGTGGCTGCTGGTCGATCAGTTCCGCGCCGTGCCGGTGGCGCTGGAGGAGGCGGCGCTGCTGGATGGGATGAGCCGCTTCGGCATCTTCCTCCGCATCACCCTGCCGCTGACCCTGCCGGGCATGACGGTGGCCGCCATACTGGCGGGAATTTTTGCCTGGAACGACCTGCTATACGCCTTCATCCTGACGCCGAGCGACTTCGCCCGCACCGCGCCGACCGTGATGATGACCTATCTGGGCGGCTACATCATCCCCTGGGGCCGGGTGATGGCCAGCGCGGTGATGATCACCGGCCCGGTGGTCATCGGCGGCATCGCCATCCACAAATACATCGCCCGCGGCCTCACCCTCGGCGCGGTCAAGTGAACCGGAGCAAGTTCCATGGCTGAAATCCAGATCGAGGGCGTCACCAAGCGCTACGCCGCCACCGAGGTGCTGAAGCGGCTCGATCTCAATGTCACCCAGGGTGAGTTCATGGTGCTGCTCGGCCCCTCCGGCTGCGGCAAGACCACGCTGCTGCGGATGATCGCGGGGCTGGAGACGCCGAGCACCGGACGGATTCTGATGAACGGGCAGGACATCACCCTCGCCCCGCCGGCGAAGCGCGATGTCGGCATGGTGTTCCAGAGCTACGCGCTCTATCCGCACATGACGGTGCGGCAGAACATTTCCCTCGGCCTCAGGCTCAGGAAGATCGACGAGAAGGAAATCACCCGCCGCATCGAGTTCGTCGCCAATCTGGTGCAGATCGCCCCCTATCTGGACCGCAAGCCGCGCGCCCTCTCCGGCGGGCAGCGCCAGCGCGTCGCCCTCGCCCGCGTCATTGCCCGCGAACCCTCGGTCTCGCTGATGGACGAGCCGCTCTCCAATATCGACGCGCAGCTCCGCATGGTGATGCGGGCCGAATTGCTGCGCATCCACCGCAAGGTGGGCATGACCACCATCTACGTCACTCATGACCAGGAGGAGGCGATGGGGCTCGGCGACCGGATCACGGTGATGAATTTCGGCCATGTCGAGCAGATCGGGGCGCCGGACGAAATCTACAGCCGCCCGGCCAATGCCTTTGTCGCCCGCTTCATCGGCGCGCCGCGCATGAACCTGATCAACGCGCGCTACCGCGCCGGCGCCAATTCGATCGAGGCGCCCGGCATCCATGCCCCGTTCTCCGCCTCCGAATTCTCCGCCCCGAGCGGCGAGAGCATCATCCTCGGCTTCCGCGGCGAGGATGCGACGCCGGGCGAAGCCGCCGCCGGAGAGGTGACGATCGAGGGCAGGATCGACGTGGTCGAGCATCTCGGCGCCCAGATGGAGGTGCATCTCCGGCTCGATGACGGGCAGGAGGCGGTGCTGCGCCGGCCCCGCAACGAGAGCTGGCGGGAGGGAGACCGGATGCGGCTCGTGGTGCCGGCGCGGAACCTGCACCTGTTTGATGCCGAAAGCGGTGCCGCGCTGCGCACCGCCTATCACTGATAGCCGGTATGTCGCTCAAGAGCAGGCGCGTCCTGGTCACCGGCGCGGGCAAGGGAATCGGCCGCGCGACAGCGCTGATGCTGACGGGCGAAGGGGCGGAGGTGGTGGCGCTGAGCCGCTCCCAGTCCAATCTCGACGCGCTGCGGGCGGAAACCGGCTGCGCCGTCCAGGCTGTCGATCTCGCCGATGCGGAGGCGACGAGGCGCGCCGTCCGCGCCTCTCTGCCCGTCGATCATCTGGTCAATAATGCCGGGATCGCGGAGCGGGCGCCTTTCCTGGAAACCAGCGTGGAAAGCTTCACCCTGCAGATGGCGGTGAACGTCCTGGCGCCGATGCTGGCCTCGCAGATCGTGGCACGCGACTGGATCGAGCGCGGCATCAAGGGCGCCATCGTCAACGTCTCCTCCATCGCCAGCCTCTGGGGTACGCCGGATCACACCGCCTATGGCGCCTCCAAGGCGGCGCTCGATTCACTGACTCTGACGATGGCGCAGGAACTCGGCCCTCACGGCATCCGCACCAACAGCGTCAATCCGGTGGTGACGCTGACCCCGATGGCGGAGCGTGCCTGGAGCGATCCGGCCAAATCCGCCGGCATGCTGGCGCGCATCCCGCTGCGGCGCTTCGCGAGGCCGGAGGAGGTCGCCTCGGTGATCTGCTTCCTGCTGTCGGACGCGGCGAGCATGGTCAACGGGATCGTCATGCCCATTGATGGCGGGTTCATGGCCGCCTGAGGAAAGATGGTCGGAGTAAGAGGATTCGAACCTCCGGCCCCTGCGTCCCGAACACAGTGCTCTACCAGGCTGAGCTATACTCCGATGCCCGCGCTATAGCCAAACCGGAGGCGTTCGGCAAGTAAAGCCATCGTCAAAGGACAAAGCGCGAACTTATGCTCACGATGAGCAGAAGGCCGGCGATTCCGAGGAAGGCCACCGGCAGGCTGGTGGCGTGGGCGACGAAGCCGATCGCCGCCGGCCCCGCCAGTATTCCGCAATAGCCGAGGGTCGCGATGGCCGAGATGGCGAGGCCGGGCGGCATGATCTTCTGCCGCCCCACCGCCGAATACAGCACCGGCACGGCGTTGGACGCTCCCACTCCCACCATTGCGAAGCCGATGAAGGCGATGATCGCCGGATGGAAGGCCACCGCCAGCACCAGCCCCAGCCCGGCGCAGAGTGGTCCGGCAGCGAGGATCAGCCTGCCGCCCGCCCACCGCACCAGCCGGTCGCCGTTCAGCCGGCCCAGCGTCATCGTGATCGAGAACAGCGCGTAGCCGAGCCCGGAGCGCGCGGGATCGACATGACGCAGGCTGGTCAGGAACACGGCGCTCCAGTCCAGCATGGCGCCCTCGGTCAGGAACAGGATGAAGCAGAGCAGCCCGATGAACAGGATGATCCCGTGCGGCCAGACGAAGCCGGGCGCGTCGCCGGTGCGGCCAAAGGGCAGCAGGTGCCGCCCCCAGGCAAGCAGAAGCGCGAGGATGATGGCGGAAGCGCATAGAGTGGCGGCGAGCGGCCCCGCCCCCGCCGAAAGCAGCAGGCTCATCCCCGCCGCGCCGGCAATGCCGCCAAGGCTGAACAGCCCGTGAAAGCCGGACATCAGCGCCTTGCCGGAGGCCGTCTCCACCATGGCGGCCTGGATGTTCATGGCGATGTCGAGCAGGCTGAGGCTGCCGCCGAAGATCAGCAGCACCATTGCCAGCAAGGGCGCCGTGGCCGCGGCGGCCAGCAGCGGCAGGCAGAGGCAGAGGCAGAGACTCGCCCCGCAGATCACCCGCCGGCAGCCGAAGCGGCTGGTCAGGATGCCCGCGAAAGGCCCGGTGCTGATCAGCCCGGCCCCGACGCAGAGCAGGAGCAGGCCCAGCACGCCCGGGCCGATATCGAGGCGCTGCTTCGCATAGGGGACGAGTGGCGCCCATGCCGACATGCCGAAGCCGGCGATGAAGAAGGCGACGCGCGTCGAGAGCCGCGCCATCGCGCCGGAGGATATCCGCTCAAGCTGGGCTGTCGTCATGCCGGCCCCGCCATCGGCAGCATCGGGACCGGTAGCCTGCCGCCCCCATTCCGTGTTAAACTCCGTTCATGCTGACGCGCCGTGATCTGGCTGGATTCATCCTCGCAGCGGGCGGCGCTTCCGCCTTGGCGCCGGGGGCCGAAGCGGCGCTGCGCGGGCACAGGCCGGAAATCCCCCTGATCATGATCGATCCCGGCCATGGCGGCCATGATCCGGGCTGCATCGCACCCGACGGGGTGATGGAAAAGACCATCACGCTCGCGACGGGCTTCGCGCTGCGCGGGGCGCTGCTGCGCACCCGCCGCGTCCGGGTGGGGATGACCAGGACGCGGGACGTGTTCGTCTCGCTGCCCGACCGGGTGGCGATGGCGGTGCGCGCCAAGGCCGGTCTCTTCATCGCCCTTCACTGCAATTTCCTGAGCGACTCGGCCATGCGGGGCGCCTCCGTCTTCACCTTGTCCCAGAAGCCATCGGACGCGCTGGCCGCCGCGGTGGCGAACACCGAGAACAGTTATGACCGCGCGCCGCTCAGCCCGCAATATCGCGGGGTCAGCCCGGAAGTGGCGGGAATCCTGGCCAGCCTCACCGCCCGCGCGACGCGGATCGGCTCCAAGCACATCGCCCGCACGCTGGTGGACGAGTTCCACGACAGGATTCTGCTGCTGCCGGACCCGGACCGGAGCGCCAATTTCGCCGTGCTGCGCGACCCGCTGATCCCTTCCACCCTGATCGAGATGGGGTGCCTCAGCAATTCTCTCGACACGAATCTGCTGCGCACCCCCGCGTATCGCGCATTGCTGGCGCAGCGCATGACCAGCGCCGTGACCCGCTGGATGACGCATAACCAGGTGATCGGAGTCGCGGGCTGAGCGACAGCGGCGCATCTTCACGGATTCTTGCGGCGATTTAACCTGGCTAAATTTACCCGCAAGGTTCGCGGCGCCGATGAACAGGTGCTAAGAGCCCGCCCATGCCCGACCCCAATTCCCCGCCGCCGCTGAAGGCGGGCAGCCCCCTTGGAGGCGCTCCTCCGCGCCGGATCATCGTGCCGCCGCCGGCGGGGGAAACGCCGAAGCCGCCACCCCGCGATGAAAGGCCGAAGCGCCGGCCCGCGCGCCGGAGCCTCGCCCGGGCGGCGGGCGGCGTCATCGTCGGCGGCGTCTACCGGCTGGCGCTGCTCGGCATCGTCGCCGCAATTCTGGTCGGGGGCGGCCTGTTCTTCTATTTCAGCTCCGGCCTGCCCAGCATAGACGGGCTCAAGCACTACCAGCCGCCGCTGATGACCCGCATCTACGCGAGCAACTTCCAGCTGATTGGCGAGCTCGGCACGCAGCGGCGCATCTACGCCCCCTACAACCAGATTCCCAAGCGGGTGCGGGATGCCTTCATCTCCGCCGAGGACCGGAATTTCTGGACCGAGCCGGGAATCGACCCGCTGGCCATCATGCGCGCCAGCGCGGTGGACGTGATGCGGCTCGGCAGCCATGTGCGCCCGCTCGGCGCCTCGACCATCACCATGCAGGTGGTCAAGAACATGCTGCTGCACAACCGCATCAACTTCGTCCGCAAGATCAAGGAGGCGCTGCTCGCCCTGCGCGTCAACCGCGCCTTGTCCAAGCAGCAGATCCTGACGCTCTACCTCAACGAGATCTATCTCGGGCAGAATTCCTGGGGCGTGGCCGCCGCCGCGCAGGATTACTTCGACAAGCCGCTCTCCCGCCTGACCATCGCCGAGGCGGCGATGCTGGGCGGGCTGCCGAAGGCGCCCACCAACTACAATCCGTTCCTGCATCCGAAGCGCGCGCTGGACCGGCGCAACTGGGTGATCAACCGGATGCTCGCCGATCACAAGATCACGGCCGCCGAGGCGCGGGAGGCCCTGGCCTCGCCCCTGTTGCCGCGCGCCGCCACAGCACCCCGGGTCGTCCCCGGCTCGGGCTATTTCGCCGGCGCCGTGCAGGCCCAGCTCGTGCAGCTCTTCGGCCAGAAGATGGCGGCGGAAGGCGGGCTCGTCGTCCGCACCAGCCTCGATCCCCGGCTTCAGCACGCGGCGACCGAGGCGATGCGGGACCGGCTGGAGAGCTATGATCACCAATTCGGCTATTACCACGGGCCGGTCACCAGGCTTCCGGCGGCGGATCTGGCGGCCGACTGGCCAAAGCTGCTGGCGCCGGTCAATCCGCCGCCCGGCATGCGGCGGCGCTGGCGGCTGGGCGTGGTGATCTCGGAGACGACGGGCGCCGCCCGGATCGGCTGGCTGGGACAAAACGCTCCCGGAGCGGATGCCCAACCCGCCCGCGAAGGCGTGCTGACCCTGGCGGCGATCCAGTGGGGGCGGCCGATGATCCATGGCTATCCCGGGCCGCGCCTGATCAGGATGTCGCAGATGCTGCATCCGGGCGACGTGATCATGATCGGTCCCGCGCATGGAAAGTCGGGCCTCGCGCTTGAGCAGATTCCGGAAATCGAGGGATCGATGCTGTCGCTGGACCCCGAGACCGGCAGGGTGCTGGCCATGGTGGGCGGCTGGAGCGACCGGCTGAGCCCCTACAACCGCGCCCTGCAGGCGATGCGCCAGCCCGGCTCCAGCATCAAGCCCTTCGACTATCTCACCGCCATGCAGGCGGGAATCCAGCCGGACGCGACGGTGCTGGACGCGCCCTTCACCCAGCGCATGCCCAATGGCGAGCTCTACCGCCCCGGCAATTACGAGATGAGCTTCCTCGG
>DASTAF010000131.1:0-7675 GCA_035713005.1 Acetobacteraceae bacterium | reverse complement strand
CATCCGCGAGGCGGTGGCGCCGGTGAAGGTGGCGACCGGCGAGATGTGCCAGAACCGGGTGATGTTCAAGCAGTTCATCATGCAGGGCGCCATCGACATCGTGCAGCTCGATTCCTGCCGGCTGGGCGGGGTGAACGAGGTGCTGGCGGTGATGCTGATGGCGGCGAAATACGATCTGCCGGTCTGCCCGCACGCGGGCGGGGTGGGGCTGTGCGAATATGTCCAGCATCTCTCGATGATCGACTATCTCTGCATCAGCGGCACCCATGACGGCCGGGTGGTCGAGTTCGTCGATCACCTGCACGAGCATTTCGTCGATCCCTGCCTGGTGGAGAACGCCGCCTACCGGGCGCCGGTGCGCCCCGGCTATTCCGCCGAGATGAAGCCAGCCTCGCTCGCCCAGTACCGGGTTTCCGAGCCCGTCATCGTCGGGGCCTGAGATGGAGCTGGGGCTTTCCGGGAAAATCATCATCGTCACCGGCGGCAGTTCCGGCATCGGCGCCGCCATCTGCGCCATGCTGCGCGATGAGGGGGCGGTGCCGGTCAATCTCTCGCGCGATCCGCCGGGCGAGGCGGGGGCGGAGTTCCAGCCGGTCGAGCTGACCGATCCGGCGGCGTGCCGGGATGCGGCCCATGCGGTGGCGATGCGGCACGGGCGGATCGACGGGCTGGTGAACAATGCCGGGGTGAATGACGGCGCCGGGCTGGATGCCGGGGTGGAGGCCTTCCGCGCCTCGCTGGAGCGCAACCTCGTGCATTACTACGCGATGGCCCATTTCTGCCTGCCTTTCCTCAGGAAATCCCGCGGCCCCATCGTCAACATCGCCTCGAAGGTGGCGCTGACCGGCCAGGGCGGCACCAGCGGCTATGCCGCCGCGAAGGGCGGGCAGCTCGGCCTCACCCGCGAATGGGCGGCCGATCTGGCGGCGGACGGGATAAGGGTGAACGCGGTGCTTCCCGCCGAAGTCGATACCGAGATGTACCGGAGCTGGCTGGCGAAATTCCCCGATCCGGAGGCGCAATACGGACGGATCGCCGCCCGCATCCCGCTGGGGCGGCGCTTCACCGCCCCGGAGGAGATCGCCGCCATGGCGCTGTTCCTGCTCTCGGACCGGGCCTCGCACGTCACCGGCCAGTTCATGACCGTGGATGGCGGCTACATGCATCTGGACCGGGCGCTGACATAAGGAGAGGCTCATGCTGCGCGGCATCGACAGGATCATCACCGCCGACCTGCTCCACGCGCTCCGCGCCATGGGGCATGGCGATTCCATGGCCCTGGTGGACGCGAACTATCCCGCCTTCTCGAACGCGCGGCGGTTCATCCCCGTCAGCGGCGCCGATGCCAGCGCCCTGCTGCGCGCCATCCTGCCGCTCTTCCCGATCGACGACTTCATCGATGACCCGCTGGTCACCATGCAGATCGTCGGCGATCCCGGCACCACCCCGCCGGCGGTGCGGGAATTCCAGGCCATCCTGGGGGATTTCACCGAAATCCCGCTGGTCCAGGTGCCGCGCGAGGAGTTCTACCGGCGCGGGCGGGACTCCTACGCCATCGTCCAGACCGGCGATGTCAGGCTCTACGCCAACATCATCCTCACCAAGGGCGTCATCCGGGGATGACGCCGCGCATCGACGCGCATCTGCACATCTGGCGCGTCGGCCGGGGCGATTACGGCTGGATCGAGCCGGGCTCGCCGCTCGACCGCGATTTCACCCTCGATGAGGCGAGGGCGGAGGCGCAGGGGATCGGCGGCATCGTGCTGGTCCAGGCGGCGCCGAGCGAGCCGGAGACGGAGTTCCTGCTGGCCGAGGCCAGGGCATCGGCGGGGCTGGTGCGGGGCGTGGTCGGCTGGACCGATCTGGCGGCGGGGGACGCGCCGGCGCGCATCGCCGCGCTCGCCGCCGATCCGCTGCTGCGCGGCCTGCGTCCGATGCTGCAGGACCTGCCGGAGCCTGAGTGGATTCTGCGGCCCGGACTCCGCCCGGCCCTGGAGGCGATGCGCCGGCACGGGCTGGTGCTGGACCTGCTGGTGAAGCCCCATCAGCTCGGCGCGGTGCTGCGCCTCGCGGCCGCGCATCCCGATCTGCCGATGGTGCTCGATCATTGCGGCAAGCCGGATATCCGGGGCGGGCAGTGGCGGGGCTGGGCCGAGGATATCGCCGCCATCGCCCGCGAAACCCGCATCGCCTGCAAGCTCTCCGGCCTCGCCGCCGAGGCGGGGAAGGGCTGGCGGGCGGACGATCTGCGCCGCCATGCCGATCACGTTCTCGCGTGCTTCGGCCCGGAGCGGGTCATCTGGGGCAGCGATTGGCCGGTGCTGACGCTCACCGGCTCCTACCGGAGCTGGCTCGATGCCGCCCTGGCGCTGACCGAGGCGCTGCCGGAAGCCGGGCGCGCGGCGATTTTCGGTGGCAACGCGGCATCGTTCTATGGTTTAGTCTGAAAATCGCGAAGCGGGCCGGATTTTGCCGGAGTTCCAGGAAAGCCGATTGCCAAGCGCATCGACTTTGATTAAATCGACGGGCAAAATAATGACGGCTTGGCAAATTCAATGGGAGGAAGCCAATGAAAGACGAGACTGAGACCGAGACCCGGATCGCGGAGGCCATCCGCCCCAGGCTGCCGCGCCGCGCGGTGATGAACGGCGTCACCCTCGCCAGCGCCGCGGCGCTGCTCGCCGCCGGCACCAGGGGCGCCGAGGCCGCCGGATCGGGGCCCTTCCCGAAGCACAAGAAATGGCGCTTCGTCTTCGTCAACCACGTGACGACCAACCCGTTCTTCGTCCCCACCCAGTACGGCATCCACGATGCCTGCGAGCTGCTCGGCTGCACCTATGCCTGGACCGGCTCGCAGACCTCGAATGTCGGCCACATGGTCAACGCGATGGACGCCGCCATCGCCAGCAAGGCGGATGCCATCGCCGTGCCGATGGTCGATCCCACCGCCTTCAACGCGCCGACCGAGAAGGCGCTGAACGCCGGCATCGCGGTGTTTTCCTATAACGCGGACGCGCCGGCCAGCTCCAACAACAAGCGCCTCGCCTATATCGGCCAGGACCTGTTCCTCTCCGGCTATCAGATGGGCGAGCGGATCGTGAAGCTGGTGGGCCAGGGCGAGGTGGCGCTGTTCATCGCCACCCCCGGCCAGCTCAACATCCAGCCGCGCATCGATGGCGCCGCCGCCGCCATCAAGAAGACGGGCTCCAAGATCAAGTACCAGGAGATCGCCACCGGCCCGACGGTGAACGAGGAGCTTTCCAAGATCAAGGCCTTCTATCTCGGCCACCAGCACATCAAGGGCATGTTCGCGGTCGATGCGGGCAGCACCCAGGGCGTGGGCGAGGTGATGCAGCAGTACAACCTGCAGAAGAAGGGCGTGCATGCCGGCGGGTTCGACCTGCTGCCCAAGACGCTGCAGCTCATCAATGACGGGCATCTCGACTTCACCATCGACCAGCAGCCCTATCTGCAGGGCTTCTACACGGTGATGGAGATGTTCATGTTCATGGCATCGGGCGGGCTGGTCGGCCCGGCGGACATCAATACGGGCCTGAAATTCATCACCAAGAAGACGGTGAAGCCCTATCTCACCACCAAGACGCGGTACGAGGGCGAATCCTCCTCGCCGCAGATCGTTCCCCGCTCCGGTCCGATCTGAGTCCGGCTGCTTTTCCTTTCACTATCGGGGAGGCGGCGCGTCCGGCAGGGCGCCGCCTCCGCCTTCACAGCCGAGGCTATCATGGTCACTGAGGCAATGAGTTTCCGCCAGCGCAGCACCCGCTTCCTGATGCTGCGCGAGGCCAGCATCGTCATCGTCGCGGTGCTGCTGTTCATTTATTTCGCCGTCGCCAATTCCAACTTCATCAGCGGCGACAACCTGCAGACGCTCTCGCAGTTCATCGCCCCCTCGGCGATCATCGCCTGCGGCGAGATCATGCTGCTGATCTGCGGCGAGATCGATCTCTCGGTCGGACAGGTCTTCGCCCTCGCCCCCTTCATCATGGCCTATACCGCCCATGCCGGCCTGACCCTGGGCGTCGGCATCATCTTCGCCCTGATCGCCAGCGCCATCGTCGGGCTGATCAACGGCCTGATCACCATAATGCTGAAGGTGCCCTCCTTCGTCACCACGCTCGGCACATTGTTCCTCATCAACGGCTTCACCCTGACCATCTCGGGCGGCTTTCCGATCAACACGCCGGGCGGCCCCACCGTCGCCGCCATTTTCGGCGCGGGCTATCATGAATTCCTCTGGGCGCTGCTGATCGTGCTGATCATGCACGTGGTGCTGCGGCACCGGCGCTGGGGGATGCACACCATCGCGGTCGGCGGCAACCTCACCGGCGCCACCGAGGCGGGGATCAACGCCGCCCGGATCAAGGTGGGCAATTTCATGCTGACCAGCGTGCTCGGCGGCATCACCGGCATCCTCGAAGCCTTCCGCATCGGCTCGACCGACCCGCTGGCCGGCGGCACCAACATCATGTTCCTCGCCGTGGCTTCCGGCGTCATCGGCGGCACCTCGCTCGCCGGCGGCTCGGGCACCATCATCGGCGGGCTGATCGGCGCGGCGGTGCTGGGAATCCTGCAGGACGGCTTCACCCTGCAGGGCATCAACGCCTTCACCTTCGACATGATCATCGGCGCCGCCATCCTGATCGCGATGGTCGCCAACATCTATTTCGGCCAGATGCGCAGCTATCGCCCGCGCTAGGAAACCTCGGAGGCCATCATGAGCCAGACCAACACCGATACCGGCGCGCAGGCCCCGTTCCGGCCCGGCCTGGGGCCGGAGGCGCTGCGCGCCACCGACATCACCAAGACCTTCGGCGCGATCAACGCGCTCAACGGCGTCTCGCTGCATGTGCGCAGGGGCGAGGTGCTGGGCATTCTCGGCGACAACGGCGCCGGGAAATCCACCCTGATGAAGATCATCACCGGCTTTCACCGCCCGACCTCCGGGCAGATGTTCATCGACGGCCAGCCCGTCACCCTGCATTCGGTGGACCACGCGCGCGCCCAGGGTATCGAATGCGTCTATCAGGACCTCGCCCTGATCAACACGCTGCCGATCTACCACAACATGTTCCTGAACCGGGAGCTGCGCACCCCGCTCGGCATGCTGGACCACAAGGCGATGCGCCGCCGCGCCGCCGAGGCGCTGGACGATATCGGCGTCAACATCCCCTCGGTGGACGAGGAGGTGGCGATGCTCTCCGGCGGCCAGCGCCAAGCCATCGCCATCGCCCGCGCTGTTTATACGGACGCGAAAATCCTGCTGCTCGACGAGCCGCTCGCCGCCATGGGCGCCCGCGAGGCCGGGCTGATCATCGACCTCATCCAGCGCCAGCGGGCAAAGGGCAACATCTCGATCATCATGATCATGCACAACTACGCCCAGACGCTGGAGATCGCCGACCGGGTGATGATGATGCAGCGCGGCACCGTCACCTTCGAGGGGGAATCCAAGAACACCTCGGTGACGGAGCTGCTGGAGATCATCCGCCGCGAATACCGCGCCGCGAAACCGAACTGACGGGAGCATCATCTTGGCCGATCCTCAATTCGCCTCCTATCCCAGCCTGCGCGACCGCGCGGTGTTCATCACCGGCGGCGGCAACGGCATCGGCGCCGCGCTGGTGGCGCATTTCGCGCGGCAGGATGCCCGCGTCACCTTCGTCGATCTCGACGACAGGGGCGGGGAGAAGACCGCCGCCGGGGCGGCCGGGCTGGGCGCGCACAAGCCGGTCTTCCGCCATTGCGACCTGCGGAACATCGAGGATCTGCAGCGCATCATCCGCGAGCGGGCGGAGGAAGCCGGCCCCTTCACCGTGCTGATCAACAATGCCGCGCATGACGAGCGGCACAACACGCTGGATGTCACCCTCGCCTATTGGGAGGAACGGATGCAGGTGAACCTGCGGCACCAGTTCTTCGCCGCCCAGGCGATCATCCCGATGATGCGGAAGGCCGGGGGCGGGGCCATCGTCAATATGGGCTCGACGAGCTGGCATGTCGGCCAGGGCGGCATGCCCGCCTATGTCACCGCCAAGGCCGGGATCGAGGCGCTGACCCGCAGCTTCGCCCGCGATTTCGGCGCCGACGGCATCCGCTCCAACTGCATCCTGCCCGGCTGGATCATGACCGAGCGGCAGATCGAGAAATGGCTGACGCCGGAGGCCGAGGCCGAGTTGATGCAGCGGCAATGCCTGAAGGAGAAGCTGACGCCGCCGGATGTCGCGCGCATGGCGCTCTGGCTCGCCGCCGATGACAGCCGGATGATCACCGCGCATAATTTCTACGTCGATGCGGGCTGGGTCTGACAAAGCAGCCAGCCAATGATCGGCAGTCCCCATGATCGGGATTGACTGGGGCACCAGCAGCCTGCGCGGCTTCCGCCTCGGCGCGGGCGGCATGCTCGATGCGCGGGAGGCGGCGCGGGGGATCATGACCGTGCCGGACCGGCGGTTCGAGCCGGTGCTGCGGGAGTTCATCGGCGACTGGCTGGACGGCGGCGAGGACCGCATCCTGATGAGCGGCATGATCGGCAGCCGGCAGGGCTGGGTCGAGGCGCCCTATATCCCCTGTCCCGCCGGGCTTGAGGAGATCGCGGCGAAGCTCGCGCCGGTGACGATCCCCGGCGCCCGCGCCTTCATCGTGCCGGGGCTTTCCGGCGCGGACGCGCAAGGCGTTCCCGAAGTGATGCGCGGGGAGGAGACGCAGATTCTCGGCCTCGGCGCCGCCGAGGCGCTGATGTGCCTTCCCGGCAGCCATTCCAAATGGGCGGTGGTCCGGCAGGGGCGCATCGCCGGCTTCACCACCTACATGACCGGCGAGGCCTTCGCCGCCCTCGGCGCGCATACCATCCTGGCGCGGAGCATCGTCAAGGCGCCGGTCGCGGCGGAGGATTTCGCCCGCGGCCTCGACCGGGCGGCGGAGCCGGGCGGGCTGCTGCACCATCTGTTCGGGGTGCGCACGCTGGGGCTGACCGGGGCGCTGGACGGCGCCGGGGCGCGTTCCTATCTCTCGGGGCTGCTGATCGGGCACGAGGCGAGGGCGGCGCTGGCCGCCCATCCGGAGCGCGGGCCGGTGCGCCTGCTGGGCGATCCCGGCCTCTGCGATCTCTACGCAACCGCCATCCGGCGCTGCGGGGGCGAGGCGGCCATCGAGGCCGGAACCGCCGCCGCCGCCGGGCTGATGCGCATCGGGGAACTTGTTTCATGGAATTAGCCGGACGACTCGGGCAATCGCCGCTGATCGCCATATTGCGCGGGGTGAGGCCCGCCGAGGTGGAAGCCATCGCCGAGGCGCTGCTGCGCCATGGGATCACCATCATCGAGGTGCCGCTGAACTCGCCGGAGCCCTTCGACAGCATCGGGCGCCTCGCCCGCCGTTTCAGCGCCGATGCGCTGATCGGCGCCGGCACGGTGATGACCGAGGCCGATCTCGCTCGCGTGCAGGATGCCGGGGGCAGGCTGCTGGTCACTCCGCATGCGGATGCGGGGCTGGTTCGGGCCGCGAAGGCGCGGGAGATGCAGACCGCGCCCGGCTTCTTCACCCCGGCGGAGGCTTTCTCGCTGATCGCGGCGGGGACGGACGCGCTGAAGCTGTTTCCCGCCGAGGGAGCCAGCCCGGCGATGCTGAAGGCGATGCGCGCGGTGCTGCCGCCCGC
>DASTAF010000130.1:0-2715 GCA_035713005.1 Acetobacteraceae bacterium | reverse complement strand
GCGGCTCGCCCCGGTCCGCGGCGAAGAGGAACTGCATCATGTCATTGGTGCCGAGCGAGATGAAATCCACCTCAGCCAGCAGGCCCGGCAACTGGAACAGCAGCGCCGGAACCTCCAGCATCGTGCCCACCTCCAGCGTCTCCGGGGGCGGCTGCACCCGCGCCGCCTCCGATTCCAGAAGATCCCGCGCGGTCCGGAACTCCGCCACGGTCGCCACCATCGGGAACATCACCGAAAGCGGCCTGCCCCTGGCCCCCATCAGCAGGGCACGCAATTGGCGGCGCAATATGGCTGGGCGGTCCAATCCCACCCGCAGGGACCGCCAGCCCATGGCGGGATTTTCCACGATCGGCTCCGCCTCGCCGGGCAGCAGCTTGTCGGCGCCGAGATCCAGGGTGCGGAACACGACCCGCCTGCCACCGGCATGACTGATGATGTGGTCGTATTCCACCGCCTGTGTCGCCCCGTCCAGCAACCCGCCGGCCGCCAGGGCGGCGATCTCCGTCCGGTACAGACCGATGCCCTCGGCACCCGTGCGTTCGAGTTGCTCAAGCTCCATCGAGAGACCGACATTCAGCATCAGCGTGACCGGAGTGCCGTCCTTGGTCACCGAGGCACGGTCACGATAGGCGGCCAGGGCTGCGGCGCGGGTGCTGCGGGCGGCGAGTGCCCGGTCGTACAGGCGGATGACATCCGGATCAGGGCGAAGGATGAAAACTCCGCCCTCCGCATCGAGCAGCGCGTCATCGCCCTCGCGCGTCGATTCCAGTGCTCCCGCCTCCACGGCAACCGCCGGTATCTCCAGCGCCCGGGCCAGGATGGCGGCATGGCCGCTCGGGCTGGCCTCCTCGATCGCCACCGCGGCGATGCCGCGCCGATGCCAGTCCAGCAACTCTGCCGGGCCGAGCCTGCGCACGATCAGGATCATGCCGTCCGCGCGCTCCGGCTTGGGCCGCCCGGCACCCAGAGCCGCCAGCAGCCGGTCCACCATGTCCTCGATATCGGCCAGCCTCTCCCGCAGATAGGGGTCCGGGATGCGCCGCATCCGCCCGCGCAGCTCGCTCCCCACCTGCTCGACGGCGGCCTCGGCGGTCAGCCCGTCGGTGATCACCGCCCGCACCTGGTTCAGCCAGCCCGTGCCCTGGGAGATCATCCGATAGGCATCGAGCACTTCCCTGGTCGCCTGACCCGCTGGCAGGCTTTCGGCCATCATGGTTTCCAGGCTGCGATCCGCCGTCTCGATGGCATGATCGAGTTTGCGCAGTTCGGCATGAGTATCTTCCGCCAGCACCCGCTGCGGGCCGGTTGGCCGGCCATAGGCCAAGGCCGGACCGCAGACGATTCCGGGTGACAGGACATGCCCCGCATAGCGGCGCGAGACTGCATCGCTGAACCCGCCCGAGGCAATTCCGGCCGCGCCGTGACGGGCCAGTATTTCACCCAGCAGCATGGCGATGGTGGAGATCGCCTCGGTCTCGACACGGGTGAACAGCCGCGCCTCCCGGCTCTGGACGGAAATCACTCCGAGCGTCCGTCCCGCCCGCCGCACCGGCACCGCCAGCATCGAGGCATAGGATTCCTCCCCCGTCTCCGGGCGATAGGCAAATCCGGGATGATTCTGCGCGTCCGGCAGGTTGAGCGCGTCGCCTTGCGCTGCTGTGAGCCCGATGATGCCCTCGCCGACACGCAGCCGCGTCCGTCCCACCGATTCGGGGCGGAGCCCGTGCGTCGCCACCAGTTCCAGGATCTCGCCCGGGCGCACCACATAGATCGAGCATACCTCCACCACCATCTCGGAGGCGATCAGCTCGACCAATTCGCTGAGACTGGAATCGCCGCTCGCCAGCCGCTCGCGCAGCCGGGCGAACAGGCGCCGTGAGGCGGCGAGCGGCTTGCTACGCCGCTGTGCTTGCCGGGGTGTGCGGCTCACGGGCCATCAGGGCGGCAACCGCCTGTTCGATGAGTTCGGCGATGATCGCGGCCACCGGCTGCTCTTGCGTGACCATGCCGACCGATTGCCCCGCCATGACCGAACCCTGCTCGACATCGCCCTCGATCACCGCGCGCCGCAACGCCCCGGCCCAGAACCTTTCGATTGAAAGCTGCGCCGCCTCGCGGTCCAGTTCGCCGGACTGGAACCGCCGGATGGTCTCGGCCTGATGCGCCATGAAATGGCGGGTGCCTTCATTGGCCAGTCCCCGCACCGGGATCACCGGAAACTGCGCGTCCAGCTGCACCGAAGGCACAGCATCGCGCGCGGCGGCGCGGATGAAGGCGCGCTTGAAATTCGGATGCGCGATGCTCTCGGTAGAGGCAGCGAAGCGCGTGCCGAGTTGCGCCCCCGAGGCGCCCATCTCCAGATAGCCCAGGATCGCCTCCCCTCGACCCAGGCCGCCGGCGACGAAAACCGGCACATCGCGGATATGCGGCAGGATCTCCTGGGCAAGCACGGTGAGTGAAACCGGGCCGATATGTCCGCCCGCCTCCGAACCCTCAATCACCAGCGCATCCGCCCCGCTTCGCAGCAGGCGCTTCGCCAGCACCAGAGCAGGCGTGAAGCAGATCAGCTTTGCTCCGCCATCCTTCACCGCGCGCACGGCCGGGCCGGGCGGCAGCCCGCCCGCCAGCACCACATGCCCCACCTGATGCGCCAGGCATATCCTGATCAGCTCGTCCAGATCCGGATGCATGGTGATCAGGTTGACGCCGAAGGGT
>DASTAF010000129.1:0-7009 GCA_035713005.1 Acetobacteraceae bacterium | reverse complement strand
CGCGCTGCGGTTGCTGGCTTCGGCCGCCATGGCGGCCGGATCCGTCCTGCTGACCGCCGCTGCACCGCCGCAGGTCAACACTTGTGCTGCCTGCCATGGCGCGGCTGGACTTGGCGATAAAGCTGTCGGGTATCCCGCCCTTGCGGGACAACCGGCACGCTATCTCTACTGGCAACTGATCGACTTTCAGTGCGATATTATGTCGCAATAACCACCACAAGATAGCTTCGTTGGCGGCGGGTTTTCAGCACATTTAGCCTATGGAAAACGCAGCATTGATCGCCGCGCTGGTGGAGAAGCGCAACGAGGCGGAGCGGGAGATAGTCGCCCTCAAGAAGCAGGTGACGGCTCGCCGGTCGGACCTGGACCAGATCGACCAGGCGATCAAGGTTCTGGCGCCCGATCTGCAGACGGCGCGGCTGATCGCCACCGCCATGGCCGGTCCAGGTTCTTCGTCTCCGGTGGACTCTCCAGGCGCTGCCAGGACGCCTCGTGAGGTGGAAGGGGTATGGATCACGGCGGAGGACATTGCCCGCACAGCCATGCGGGACAAGGGCCTGGACCCGGCTGACAGCGAAATACGCGGCGACTTCAGACTTCACCCGCCGCCTACTCTGGGCCCTGAACCGCTTCTTCCTGCGGGGTGCGGCGGAGAAAGAAGGCTGGGGCACGGCGGCACGATGGAGGCGGCCAGCCAGGTAGCGGCTCAGGCTCACTTCCGCCATGGGAGTCTGGAATGGGCGATGCGGGTCATTCATTTCCATCACCCAAACTGTCGGACAGGCATGGGTGGGGCTGGGCGCCTGCCAGCAACGACCAGATTCCAGTACGACCATGAGCGTGGATCTATGATGCCGGGCGGCGCGGCGTCGAGAGCGTCGATGAATTCCTGATCCGAAACATATTCGCGTATCTTGGCCATGTCGTCCGCGGTCGCTCGCGCCATCGCATAAGCCAGGAAGCGGACCGGATCGGCAAGCACTGTTTCCGGCGGTTCAAACCAGACGATCCGACGCGCGATTTCGGCAAGTTCAGATGTAACGGGAAAGGACTTCATATCCCCATCGCTCCCGTATTGCACCCTATTCCAGCTGGCCGCGACGGCCGGCTTGCCGGCAGGATCGAAGGCAACCGCTGTAAATCAACGCGCCGAACGGCATCTTCGATCAAGGCTCTACTCTGTGCGGGCAGGTCATGGAGATTCCCGTCGTCGAAGTAGGACAGCGCCTTCAGGCTGATCAGCGGGTTGAATTGGCTTCCATAGATGGCTTTGCCGGCGCTCAAAGCCATCGGCAACGTGATGCGGCCATCCGCAAGGATCGCGGCTACATCCAGATAATCCTTCAACTCACTCCGCTTTTGGACTACTGATACCTTCGTTCCCGCGAGATCAAGGAGTGATGCGACCTGAAGCTGGTTGCCAGGACAGACAAGGGGCCGCAGGATGCGCTTGAGGTTTGGAAGGCCGAAAAACGACACCTTGATGGCGCCGCCGCGGTCAACGCCGACATCCAGCGTATTCGCCGCCTTTTGAAGCACCTGGGCGCCACGCAGGAACGGTATGCTGTTCAGCAGGTCGTCAGGATCAAGTTCCTTGATGCTGAAAAAGTCAAAATCAACTGATCGCCGATGGCCGAGGTGGAGCGCCAAGGCGGTTCCGCCATAGAGCGCGAAATGCGCGGGCACCTGCCTGAGTTCGGGCCAGAGAGCAATCTGTGGCGGCGGCAATATCTCCACCCGCGGAGAGAATCCGTTCGACATCCGCCAATCCCTTTCATCCATCAATTTGAACTTCCGGAAGCTGTCCATGGAACCATTGTACCATGCCCATCCGGTTAGCGTGCAACTTCCATATGTTGTGATGCGGCTGCAATGCCTGCCTGCACTCGCCACAAGATGTAGGCGCCATGCAGCTCAACCGGTGGAATATGGATCAAGCCTTTGGCAGTCGGCGGCGTATGCTTGGGCCTTATGGTAGCGTCCGCCAATGTGGTGCAAATTCTGGTATAGCTGAAGCGGCCGTTGGTCATGCGGCTTCGGTGGCAATTTGGGTTGGCTCGGCTGCGATAGGTGGCGCGCTCGCCGCTGCGCTCGTAGCGGGCGGTGTCGATCAGCCCGTCCACATCCTTCAGGCGACTCACGCGGCCTTCGGCTACGGTTCGCCAGAAGCCATGAGCAGCTGCACCACCGCCTCCGCAACGCTACGCAGAAAATCGCCGTCGTCGGCTTTGGCCAATAGTTCGACCAGTGGTGATCTCTCCTCGGTCATCGGGTTCTCGCGACTTCAGGTTGAAGTCTTGCAACCCCACCGTAGCCGACTGATCCGATGGCCACCTCAAGCTACACCGCTAGGGGTTCTGAAATTCTACCGAGCGCGGACACTACCCAGGTTCTAACTCATTTTTTAGCTTGTCTTGAAAGATCTGCTCTAGCCATTGCCATGCCGGCGTCATACCTCTTCTTCTGTCACAAAGCCGTAACAGAACTTCCCGCATGGCCTTCGTCGAGAATATTCTCAAGAGTAATGTTGTCATGGCAGCGGCCATCGGCGCCACCGCGCTGGTGCTGCCGAAAATCATGCCGGACCTCTCCCCACCGATGCGCTCCGCGATCAGGAGCGGCTTGTCGTTGTTCGTGGAATCGGAATCGGAGGCCGAGGGTGGCATCATCAACCGGCTGGCCGATAACGCGCTGAAAAACGTGCTCAAGCGGCTTTCCGGCCCGGGCAACACGGATGAGCGGCAGAAAGCCGCCGGCTCGGTGATCGAGAATTTTCAGGAAACGGCCCGTGCCCGCTCCCGGCGTTACGGACGCGATGAGCAGGACCGCACCGCCCGCTACGACCGCCATCTCGCTGCTCTGCGCCATGCCATCGATTGTGAGCGGCACCGGCAGACCGGGGCGCGGGCGGATGCGCTGCGCGATCTTTCATCCAGGCTGAAGGCAGCCGATTAGAGGAGATGGAAATTGTCCCTGCTCGATGATCTCGCCAAGGGGGCCAGCCCGGCCGGGCTGGCGACGGGAATAGGCGTCGTGCTGCTCACCCCGGTCCTGGTCCCGGCGGTCACCCGTATTCTGCGCCCGGTGGCCAAGGAGGTGATGCGCACCGGCATCACCGTCTATCGCGGGGTGATGGAGCCGGTCAGCGGCGCGGTAAGCGATCTGGTCGCCGAGGCGCAACTCGAGCTCGCCACCGCATCCACCGGTGCCGCCCCACGGGTAGGCGGCGCCGAGGAGGGCGAGGCCGGAGAGCCGGAGCATCAGGAGCATCACAGGCGTCGCGGCCGCGCGAAGCGGAGTTGAGGGCACGGATTTCAGAGGAGACGGGAATGGCATCCTTAGACGACATGTTCAGCGGCGAAAACCTGGTCACCGGCATCGCAATTGCCATCGGCACGGCGGTGCTCGCCCCGGTCATCGCACCGGTGGTCAGCAACGTGCTGCGCCCTGCGGCCAAAGCGGTCATCAAGGGCGGCATCATCATATACGATCAGGGGCGGCAAGCCGCGGCGCAGGTCAGCGAGATGACCAGCGACATGGTGGCCGAGGCGCGAGCGGACGCGCAGCGCGCGGAAGCCAAGACGCCGGGGGAGGCGGAGCCGCAGGGCGAAACCGGAACCCAGCCAGCCTGAGCCTCGCCTGGCATGGCGGCTGCCTTTCAATCTGATTGATCGGGACGATGGCTGATTCCGAGGTTCTGCCGCGGCCCTGTGCCTTGCCCGCGCCTCCCCTGGTCATCGCCCTGCATGACTGCATCCCCGGGCGCGTACGCTGGCACGTTCAGGGGCTGCGTGGCGATCCGGCGCTGAAGACCCTGCTGGAAAGCGGGCTTCCCGATCTGCCGGGCCTGCATTCCGCCCGCGCCAGCACCGATACCGGCAACTTGCTCACCCTGTTCGACGCGGAGCTTCCGGTGGAGCGGCTGCGGGAGCGGATCGTCGCCCTCATCCGGCGCGAGGTGGTGCCCACCTCCGGTGGCGGCCCCGGCTGGCACTCCCTGCCAGCCGATGCGGTGGTCGATGCGCTCAATACATCGGAAACCGGGCTGACGCGGGAGGCGGCGAGCGGACGGCTGGCCGAGCATGGGGCCAATACATTGCCGCCGCCATCCTCCCGCTCCGGCCTTGGCATCTTCCTCGGCCAGTTCCAGACCCTGCCCGTCGGCCTGCTGATCGCGGCCGGCGCTTTCTCCCTTCTCACCGGCGGAATGGTGGAGGCGGCGGCGATCCTCGCCGTGGTCGGCTTCAATGGGATTGTGGGCACGGTGGTCGAGAGCCGATCCGAGCGCACCATCCGCGGTCTTGCCGAGGGCGGGCAGGAACCCGCCCATGTGCTGCGTGGCGGGGAAGCCATGGCCATCCCGCCGGAGGGAGTGGTGCCGGGGGATGTGATCGAACTGCTTCCCGGCACGGTGGTGCCGGCGGATGCTCGGGTGTTCCACGCGCGCGGCCTGCGGGTCAGCGAGGCGATGCTCACCGGGGAGAGCCTGCCGGTCGCCAAGCAGGCCGAGCCGGTGCGCCGCGCCGCGCCGCTCGCGGACCGGGCGAGCATGGTCTATCGTGGCACGGCGGTCACCGCCGGCAGCGGCAGGGCGGTCGTGGTCGAGACCGGCTCGCGCACCGAGGCTGGGCGGATCCAGCGCCTGGTCGGCGGCGAGGGCAGACCGCCCACCCCAATGCAGCGGCAACTCGACCTGCTGGGAAGGCAGCTCGTCTGGGCCTCGCTCGCCGCCTGTGGTGCCGTCATGGGGCTGGGCGGGTTGCGCGGCATCGCCCTGTTCCAGCTATTCCGCTCCGCGATTTCGCTCGCCGTCGCCGCAATCCCCGAAGGGCTGCCGATGGTGGCGACAACCACCCTCGCCCTCGGGATCGAGGATATGCGCAAGCGCGGCGTGCTGGTGCGGCGGCTGGACGCGGTGGAGGCCCTGGCAAGCGTGGACGTGATCTGCTTCGACAAGACCGGCACGCTGACCTTGAACCAGATGCGGGTGATCGAAGTTGCTTCCGGCGGGCGTCGGTTCCGCGCTGGACCGGATGCGCCGCTGTTCGATCCGGAGGGGCGTCCGGCCTCGCCCGGCGAGGAGGACGATCCGCTCGCCCGCCTGCTCCGCGTCGGCGTGCTGTGCAGCGACGTGGCGCTGGTGGAGCGGGAGGGTGCGCTGATCCCGTCCGGATCGGCCACCGAGGCGGCGCTGGTGCGGCTCGCCCTCGATCTGGGGCTCGACGCTGCGGTACTGCGGGAGGCGCATCCTCGCCTCGCCATCCGTCATCGCGCCGAAGGCTACCGCTTCATGGCGACGATGCACCGGCAGCCCGGTAAGGAGGAAGCGCTGGTCGCGGTGAAAGGCAGCCCCGCCGAGGTTCTTGATCTCTGCGCCTGGGAACTGCGGGAGGGCTCGCGTCGGCCGATGACGGCGGAGCGGCGGGAGGCAATCCTGCAGGTGAACGAGGCAATGGCAGCGGAATCGCTGCGCGTGCTCGGCTTTGCTTTCGGCGGGATCGCGCCGGGGATGATCGAGCAGGATGCGGAGGAGTTGGCTCCGGTGGCTGGCCTCACCTGGGTGGGGCTGGCCGGGATGGCGGACCCGGTGCGGCCGGGCATGGCGGCGCTGATGGGCAGGCTGCACGGGGCGGGGCTGCGCACGGTGATGATGACCGGGGATCAGGCCGTCACCGCGCAGGCCGTGGCGCGGCGGCTCGGCTTGGCCGGAGAAGCTCCAGTGGAGGTGTTCGACGCCGCTGATATGGAAACCCTTTCCGAAGCCGCTCTCAAGGCGGCGGTCGTGCGCGCGCATATCTTCGCGCGGGTCAGCCCGGCGCAGAAGCTGCGCCTCATCCGTGCCCTGCAGGAGGCGGGCGACCGCGTCGCCATGATCGGGGACGGCATCAACGACAGCCCGGCTCTCAAGGCGGCGGATATTGGCATCGCCATGGGCGGGGCGGCAAGCAGCGAGGCGGCGCGCGAGGTGGCCGATGTAGTGCTGCGCAGCGACGATCTCGAAACCCTGGCGGTGGCCGTCGAGCGGGGGCGGATGACCTATGTGAATGTCCGTAAGAGCATCCGCTACATGCTGGCGACAAATTTCAGCGAAATCCTGGTGGTTCTGGCTGCGACGCTGGCCGGCTTCGGCGAGCCGCTGACCGCAATGCAGATGCTCTGGATCAATCTGGTGGGCGATGCCTTGCCAGGGCTCGGCCTCGCCTTCGAGCCGCCCGAGCCGGGGCTGATGCGCCACCCGCCCTATTCCGCCAAAGCCGGGATCATTGGACAGGAGGAATTGGGGCACCTGGGCGCCGAGGGCGGCATGATCGCGGCGGGCAGCTTGGCCGCTATGGGTTGGGGCGCGCTGCGCCATGGTGCCGGGGCAGAGGCGAGGACGATGGCCTTCGGCAGCCTGATGACGGCGCAGCTCCTGCACGCTCTCACCGCCCGCTCGGCCCGGCACGGTCCCCTCGCGGGCACGGAGGCGCTGCCGCCGAACCGCCCGCTCGCGGGGCTGCTGCTTGCCTCCGCCGCGCTGCAGGGCTTGGGACTGCTGGTGCCGGGCGTGCGGGACGCACTGGGCGTGGTGCCGCTCGGCCCGCTGGATTTCGTGGCGAGTGCGGCGGCAGGCGTCTTGCCCTATGTCGCGAACGAGGCGCTCAAGGCGGGCCGGCTGCCCGACCCCGCCTCGTGAAGTCTGGCTCAGTCCGTCTCGGAAGGCGCCCGGTCGGCTTCGCCCCGAGTGGTCTCGTGCAGGCGCTCGGTGGCGCGCTCGATCTGCGCCTCCGCGATCAGGTCCTGCGCCTTCTCCCCGATCTCGGCGAGGCGGCTCCGTGCCACCTCGTAGGTGGTGAGTCCGCCCTTTACCGCGCCCTTGGCCGCCGGCCGCGCCCAGCGCGCCAGGGCCGGGCGCCATGCCGGGCCGATCAGTGCCGCCCCGGCGCTCAACAGCACCCCCGTCAGTATCCCGCTCGCATAGCCACGCGCCATTTCGCCGGTACTCCCCTATCTTCGCTTCGCGGCCAAG
>DASTAF010000128.1:0-17179 GCA_035713005.1 Acetobacteraceae bacterium | reverse complement strand
ATCTGCCATTTCGTCATCGCCGATGCCGGGCTGGTGCGCGAGGCGGGCGGGCTGGATTCCCGGTTCGACGGCGCGCAGGACCATGAATTCCTGCTCCGCCTCGCCGAGCGGCTGAAGCCGCACGAAATCCATCACGTGCCGGAAATCCTCTATCACTGGCGGATCTCCGAGCATTCCACCGCCGGCAGCGCCGCCGCCAAGCCCCGCGCCGCCCTGGCCGGGGAGGTTGCCGTCGCCGAGCATCTGAAGCGGCGGGGAATCAGCGCCAAGGTGGAGCGGCGGGGCAATCTCACCTGCTACCGGACGCGCTTCAGCTTCCCCGACGATCCGGGGGTGTCGATCCTGATCCCCTTCCGCGACCATATCGAGTTGACCCGCCAATGCGTGAACGCCATCCGCAGGCACACCAGGGGCCTGCGCTATGAGATCATCCTGCTCGACAACTGGTCGCAGAGCGAGGAGGCGGAGCGCTTCTGCGCGGATCAGGCGAACCATCCGGACACCAGCGTGATCCGCATCGCCGAGCCCTTCAACTACTCGCTCATAAACAACCGGGGCGTGGCGGCGGCGAAACACCCCTATCTGCTCTTCCTGAACAACGACGTGTTCGTCAGCGATCCGGACTGGCTGCGGAACCTTCTGCAGGAGGCGCTGGCGGACCCGCAGGTGGGGGCGGTGGGCGCCAAGCTGCTCTACCCGAACGGCACCGTGCAGCATGCCGGGGTGGTGCTCGGCGTGGGCGGCATCGCCGATCACGCCTTTCGCGGACTGCCCGGAGAGGCGCCCGGCTATATCGCCCATGCCATCTCGGCCCAGGAGGTTTCCGCCGTCACCGCCGCCTGCATGCTCGTCCGCCGCGACGCCTTCGAACGGATCGGCGGCTTCGACGAAGCGGAGCTCACCGTCGCCTTCAACGATGTTGATCTCTGCATGAAGCTGCGCGAGGCGGGCTACCGGATCATCTTCGCCGCGGACGTGGTGGCCGAGCATCGCGAGAGCATGAGCCGGGGGGATGATTTCGACGAAGGCAAGCTCTCCCGCTTCATGCGGGAGAATCAGGCGATGGAGGCGCGCTGGCGCCACGCTCTGCCCTTCGATCCCTTCTACAACCGGAATTTCGCCCGCGAGGGCGGCGTCTATCGCGATCTGCGGGTGCTGGACCCGGCGGATGAGGCGCGCATCGCTCCGCCCGCCCCGGTTTCCCACCCAATCGCCCCGGTTCATGAAGCAAGGCCGCGCGTGGCGAAAAGCAAGGCGAAGGAGACGGCGAAGCCGGAGCCGCGCGAGCCGGCAAGGCGCCGGCTGCGTGTCGCCTCCTGACCCGAAGCTGGTGCGCCGGTTCTGGTGCGAGAGGGGGGATTTGAACCCCCACGCCTTGCGGCGCACGATTTTGAGTCGCGTGCGTCTACCGTTCCGCCACTCTCGCCCGCTTTTGGTGGTGCGCCTCTAGCATATTCAACCGCCGGAGGTAAACGTGACGAAGAACGAGAGGGTTTCGCCCCGGCAGTCTTGTCATCTCCGAGCCAGTTGGCTATAGCCGCCGCACGGTTCCCGGATAGCTCAGTTGGTAGAGCAAGCGGCTGTTAACCGCTCGGTCGTAGGTTCGAGTCCTACTCCGGGAGCCAGTCTCGCCTTCGCCGCGCCTCATCATGAATTTCCGGCTCAAAGCATGCGGCCCAATCCGGCGCGTCCGGCCCTCCCCTTCATTTTCGCGGTTCTGGTGATCGATTCGCTCGGATTCGGGCTGATCGTGCCGATCCTGCCGGAGCTTGTGCAGAAACTATCCGGCTCGGGCGAATCCCATGCCGCTCTCTGGGTGGGCGTGCTCAGCATGACCTTCGCCGCCACGCAGTTCTTCGCCGGCCCGGTGCTCGGCCAGTTGAGCGACCGCTTCGGCCGCAGGAAGCTCATCCTCACCTCGCTCGCGGGAAGTGCCGCGAACTATCTGCTGCTCGCCTTCGCCCCCTCGGTCGCCTGGCTGTTCCTGGGCCGGCTGCTCGCCGGGGCGACATCCGGCAACGTCTCCGCGGCGACGGCCTATATCGCCGACATCACCCCGCCGGAGCAGCGGGCGCACCGCTTCGGCATGATCGGGGCGAGCTTCGGTCTCGGCTTCACCCTCGGCCCGACGCTGGGCGGGCTGCTCGGCGGGATCGATCTGCGCCTGCCCTTCCTAGCGGCGGCGGGGCTGGTCGCGCTGAACGTGCTGTACGGCCTATTCGTGCTGCCGGAATCGCTGCCGCCCGAGCGCCGCCGGCCCTTCCGCCTGAAGGAGGCGACGCCGCTCGGCTCCTTCCGCATGCTGCGGGCGAATCCGCGCATGATCCGGCTGACCCTCGCCTGGTGCGTGCGCTGGTTCGGCATCGGCGCCCTGCAGGCGGTGTTCGTGCTGTTCACCGAATTGCGCTTCCATTGGGGGCCGGAGCAGAACGGGCTGGCCCTCGGCGTCATGGGAGTCACCGCCACCATCGTCCAGGCAACATTGGTGAAGCCCGCGGTGGCGCGGCTCGGAGAACGGCGCGCCGCCCTGCTCGGCTTCGCGCTGAACGCCAGCGGCTACCTGCTGGTCGGACTCGCGCCGGCGCCGGGCCTGATCTTCCTCGGCATCGGCCTGATGGCCTTCGGCTCCATCGCCAACCCGGCCATCCGCGCCCTGCTCTCCAACGCGGTGCCGGCCGATCAGCAGGGGCGGCTGAACGGCACGCTTTCGGCGGTGGAGGGGCTGACCATCATCGTCGCTCCCCTGACCGGGGCGCTGGTGTTCGATCTGTTCACCCGCGATCCGGCATGGAGCCTGCCCGGCGCTCCCTTTCTCCTGACGACGATTTTCCTCTCCGTCGCCTTTTGGCTGGTCGCCAGCACGACGAAACTACCCGTTAACCATTCAGGGTCTATATAAGGCAGGCGCCCCGGCGTGAAAGCTTCACCTGCTTGCATAGTGCGACGAGACATGTCCAGCGGCCTTCATCTCGAACGGACTGTATCGGAACCCCGGCACCGGGCGGGGTGGGGCGGTCATGCGCCGCTATCGCCCCTCTCCCTGCTGATGGCGACGCGCTATGGCCGCCTCGGCGCCAGCAGCCGGCTCAGGCTCCTGCAATACGAGGCGCCTCTGGCGGAGGCGGGAATCATCAGCACGGCCCGGCCGTTTTTCCCCGATTCCTATGTCCGCGCCCTCTATGGCGCCGGCCCTCGCCTGCGTCCCACTCTCGCCGCCTATGCCCATGCCGCCGGCCTGGCCCGCGCCATCCGCGAGCACGACCTGATCTGGATCGAGAAGGAGCTTCTGCCCTTCATCCCCGCTTCGCTGGAGCGGCGCCTGCTCGGCGGCAGGCCCTTCGTGCTCGATTTCGACGATCCCTGGTTCCTCCGCTACGAGCAATCCGGCAACCCCCTAATCCGCCTCATGCTCGGCGGCAAGTTCGCCGCCCTGCTGCGCCGCGCCGCGCTGACCATCGTCGCCAACGAGGCGCTGGAGAACTGGGCGTCCGAGGCGGGGGCGCGCCGCGTGCTGCGCCTGCCGACCGTGGTGGATCTCGATCTTTATCCCGTCGTCGCGGAGCCGCCCGCCCCCTTCACCATCGGCTGGATCGGCACCCCCGTCACCGCGCCCTATCTGGCCAGCATCGCCGCGCCGCTGCGCCAACTCGCCGCCGAGGCGCCGCTCGAACTGCTGGTGATCGGCGCCCCCGATCTTGCGATCCCCGGCGTCGCCTGCCGGCACGAGCATTGGAGCGAGGCGACCGAGGCCGCCTCCATCGCCCGCTGCCATGTCGGCATCATGCCGCTGCCGGATGACGAATGGGCGCGCGGCAAATCCGGCTACAAGCTGATCCAGTACATGGCCGCCGGGCGGCCCACCGTCGCCAGCCCGGTCGGGGCGAATCGGTCGATCGTGCGCGAGGGCGAGACCGGCTTCCTGGCGGCGGATGCCTCCGCCTGGTGCGACCGGCTGCGGCGCCTGCGGGATGACGCGGCGCTGCGCCAACGCATGGGAAGCGCCGCGCGCTCCCGCGCCGCCCGCGACTACTCCCTTCAGGTGACGGCGCCGCGCCTGGCCGGGGCGCTGCGCGATCTCATGGATGTCCGCCCCCTGACAAACGGAGTCTGACAAACGGACCCTGACAAACAAACCCGATCCGGGGTAGAAGGAGGCAGATTTTCGGGAAGCAGGAAGTGGCTGGACATTCGCAATTCAAGAACATCATGCACCGCAAGGGCGCCCAGGACGCCAAGCGGGCGCGGCAATTCGCCAAGCTGATCCGCGAGATCACCGTGTCGGCGCGTTCCGGCCTGCCCGATCCCGCCGCCAATCCGCGCCTGCGCGCCGCGGTGGCCGCCGCGCGCGAGGCCAACATGCCGAAGGACACGGTGGAGCGGGCGATCAGGAAGGCGACCGGCGCCGCCGGCGGCGATGATTACGCGGAGGTCCGGTATGAAGGCTACGGCCCGGCGGGCGTGGCCATCATCGTCGAGGGGCTGACCGACAACCGCAACCGCACCGCCTCCGACGTGCGCAGCGCCTTCTCCAAGCATGGGGGCGCCCTGGGCGAGACGAACACGGTCAGCTTCCTGTTCAACCGGCTCGGCGTGGTGCGCTACCCGGCCGGGGCCGCGAGCCCGGACGACATGCTGGAAGCCGCCATCGAGGCGGGGGCCGACAATGCCGAAAGCGGCGAGGAAGGCCATGAGATCACCTGCTCGGCCCAGGAATTCTTCGCCGTGCGGGACGCGCTGGAGGCCCGGTTCGGCCCGCCCGCCGAGGCCCGGCTGGACTGGCGCCCCACCACCACGGTGACGCTGGACGAGGAATCGGCGCGGAGCGTGCTGAAACTGCTGGATGCGCTGGAGGAGAGCGACGACGTGCAGAACGTCTACGCCAATTTCGAGCTATCGGATGCCGTCATGCAGGCAATGTCGGCCTGATGCGCATACTGGGGCTCGATCCGGGGCTTCGCTTCACCGGCTTCGGCATCATCGAAGCCCATGGCAACCGGCTGATGCACGTGACGGACGGGGTGATCGGCACCGATGGCGAGGCCGAGGTGGCGACCCGGCTGAAAACCCTCGACGACGCCCTGGCTGCGCTGCTGCGGGAATTCGCCCCCGACGAGGCGGCGGTCGAGGAAACCTATGTCAACCGCAACGGCTCGGCGACGCTGAAGCTCGGCTACGCCCGCGGGGTGGTGCTGCTGGCGCCGGCGCGGGCGGGAATCCCGGTGGCCGAATATGGCGCCAAGACGGTCAAGCGTTCCGTCGTCGGCACCGGCGGGGCGGAGAAGTCCCAGGTCGCGCTGATGGTCCGCCGCCTGCTGCCCGGCGCCGCGCTGCGGCGCGCCGATGCCGCGGATGCGCTGGCGGTGGCCATCTGCCATGCCCATCACCGGGCGACCCTGGCGCGTATCCCCGCATGATCGGCAGGCTGACGGGCATGGCCGAGGCGATCGAGGAGGCGCGCTGCCTGCTCGACGTGAACGGCGTCGGCTATGTCGTGCTCGCCTCCGCCCGCACGCTGGGCAGCCTGCCCGCCCCTCCGGCGCGCGCGGTGCTGCTGATCGAGACCGTGGTGCGCGAGGATGCGATCACCCTCTACGGCTTCGCCGAGGCCGCCGAACGGGACTGGTTCCGCCTGCTCAACACCGTGCAGGGCGTGGGCGCCAGGCTGGCGCTCGGCATTCTCTCCGCCCTGCCGGCGGAATCCCTCGCCGCCGCCATCCTCAAGCAGGACCGGGGGGCGATCACCCGCGCTCCAGGGGTCGGGCCGAAGCTGGCCGCGAGGCTGATCGCCGAGCTGCGCGAGCGCGCCGCCCTCCTGCCGGCGGGCGAAATGATCGCATCCCCCCTGCCCGCCGCGCCCGGCACGGCCACGGGAGACGCGGCGGATGCGCTTTCGGCGCTGATCAACCTGGGCTACCGCCGGGCCGAGGCGGAGACGGCGCTGATCGCCGCCCAGGCCGCCCTGGGCGAGGCGGCGGGCCTGGATGCGCTGATCCGCGACGGGCTGCGGCGGCTGGCGCGATGAGCGGCGATTCCGAGCGGCTGATCTCGGCCGGCGCCGGCATGGACGATGCCTCCGAGGCCTCGCTCCGCCCGCAGACGCTCGCCGATTTCATCGGCCAGCAGGCGAGCCGCGAGAATCTGGCGGTGTTCATCGAGGCGGCGCGGGGCCGGGGCGAGACGCTCGATCACGTCCTGCTGCACGGGCCGCCCGGCCTCGGCAAGACCACGCTGGCGCAGATCATCGCCCGCGAGATGGGTGTCGGATTCCGCGCCACCTCCGGCCCCATCATCCAGCGCGCCGGCGACCTCGCGGCAATTCTCACCAACCTGCAGCCGCGCGACGTGCTGTTCATAGACGAGATCCACCGCCTGCAGCCCTCCATCGAGGAGGTGCTGTATCCGGCGATGGAGGATTTCGTGCTGGACCTGATCATCGGCGAGGGGCCGGGCGCGCGCTCGGTGCGGATCGATCTGCAGCCCTTCACCCTGATCGGCGCGACGACGCGCTCCGGCCTGCTGGCCAATCCGCTGCGCGACCGGTTCGGCATCCCGCTGCGCCTGGTCTTCTACACGCCGGAGGAACTGACGAGGATCGTCAGCCGGGCCGCGCGCCTGCTCGGCATGCCGCTGACACCCGATGGCGCCGCCGAAATCGCCCGCCGCTCGCGCGGCACGCCGCGAATCGCCGGAAGGCTGACCCGCCGGGTGCGGGATTTCACCGCCGTCGCCGGCATCACGACGATCGACCGCGCCGCCGCCGATGCCGCCCTGCTCCGCCTCGATGTCGATGACCGGGGGCTGGACGCGATGGACCGGCGCTATCTCAGGCGCATCGCCGAGCATCACGGCGGCGGGCCGGTGGGCATCGAAACCCTGGCCGCCGCGCTTTCCGAGCCGCGCGACACGCTGGAAGACGTGGTCGAGCCCTATCTCATCCAGGAAGGATTCCTCACCCGCACCAGCCGGGGCCGGGTGCTCGGCCTGCCCGCCTGGCGGCATCTCGGCCTCGCCGCCCCATCCTCCTCGCCCGGCCAGCCGGATCTGCTGCTCGATCCATGATTGCGCTGCCTCCTGAAATTGCAGATGGTTGCCACCGGCACACGATTCGCGTGTATGTGGAGGATACGGATGCCGGCGGAATCATCTATCATGCCAATTACCTGCGCTACGCGGAGCGGGGCCGCTCGGAGGCCCTCCGCGTCCTCGGCTGCCCTCACGCGGACATGATGCGCGCGCATGGCAGGATGTTCGTGGTGCGGCGGGCGGAATTGGACTATGAGCGGCCCGGCCAGCTCGATGATCAGATCACTGTCGAGACGCGAGTCCTCGCCGTCCGGGCGGCGCGGGTCGTGCTGGCCCAGACAATAGTGCGGGAGGCGGTGACTCTGGTGCGGATCGGGCTTGATCTCGCCTGCGTCAGCGTCGCAGAAGGCAGGCCGGCGCGGCTTCCGCCGGCGATGCGCGCGGCGCTGGAAGCCATGCGCGATAGCGGCGAGACATCGGGCGGCGGCGCCGCCTTGGAAGGAACTTGAAGGTGGATCAGGCTGTCAACACGGCGTCTATGGCGGCACCAGGGGCAAACCTGTCGCTCCTGGGCCTGTTTCTGGATGCCAGCGTCGTCGTCCAGCTCGTCATGCTGCTGCTCCTGGCGGCGAGCGTCTGGGTCTGGGCGATCATCATCGAGAAAACCGTGACGATCCGGCGCGTCAACCGCCAGGCCAACGCGTTCGAGGAGCGGTTCTGGTCGGGCCGGTCGCTCGACGAGCTCTACGAGCAGGAAGGGGCCGAACCCGCCAACCCGATCGCCGCCGTCTTCGGCGCGGCGATGGGCGAATGGCGCCGCACCTCCCGCATCGCCGGGGCGGATATCAACCGCAGCTCGGTGGGCGAGCGGGTGGATCGCGCCATGGCGGTCACCACCATGCGGGAGATGGAGCGGCTGGAGCGCAACATGGTCTTCCTCGCCTCGGTCGGCGCGGTCGCTCCCTTCGTCGGGTTGTTCGGCACCGTCTGGGGCATCATGCATTCCTTCTCCGCCATCGCCGCCATGCACAACACCAATCTGGCGGTGGTCGCGCCCGGCATCGCGGAAGCGCTCTTCGCCACCGCCATCGGCCTCGTCGCGGCGATTCCCGCCGTGCTCGCCTACAACAAGATATCGACCGATCTCGCCCGCGTCGCCGCCCGGCTGGAGGCCTTCAGCGCCGAATTCGGCGCCATCCTCTCCCGCCAGTCCGAGGAGCGTGCGTAGCATGGCCGGCGGAATGCTGAACGGCCGCAACGGCAATGGCCGCGGCCGCTACCGGCCGATGGCGGAGATCAACGTCACGCCGCTGGTGGACGTGATGCTGGTGCTGCTGATCATCTTCATGGTCACCGCGCCGCTCATCACCTCGGGGGTGAACGTCAACCTGCCGCAGGCGAACGCCAAGCCGGTGAACGCCGACAGCACCCCCATCACCATCACCGTCAACGCCAAGGATCAGGTCTATCTGCAGAACTCGCAGGTCCGGCTCCGCAACCTGGTGGCGACGCTGCAGGAAATCTCGAAGCACAACACCGACCGGCGGATCTTCGTGCGCGGCGATTCCAGCGTCTCCTACGGGACGATGCTGCGGGTGATGGCCACCATCGTCCAGGGCGGCTTCACCAAGGTCGCATTGCTCGCGCAGCAGCCGACCACCGCGGGACGCTGACATCTCGCCCATGCGCCGCCGGATGGACCAGGGTATGCGCCGCAGCGGAGTAATTTCCGCGGCCGCGCATGTGATCGTCATCCTGATCGCGATCCTCGCCCTGCCGAGGGAGAAGCTGCACAGCGCGCAATCCTCGGCGGTGGATGTCGAACTGGTGGGGCCGTCCGTGCCGCAGCAGGCGCTGCACAAGGGCAAGGTGCCCGCCCCCGCCAGAACACCGGTGCCGAACCGCGCCCGCCTGGCGAAGCGCCAGCCGAAGCCGCAGCCGAAGGTGGCCCCGCCGCCACCGCCGCCGCCACCCCCGCCGGCACCGCAGCATTCGGTGAGGCTGCCCACCCCGCCGGCGCCCGCGCCGCCACCCCCACCCCCGGCGCCGACGCCCGTTCCCCTGCCCAAGCCGCCGCCCCCGCCGCCGAAACCGCAGAAAAAGCCGCCGCCACCGAAGCCGCAGAAGAAGCTGCCCCTGCCGCCGAAGCCGCGCCCCCCGGCTCCGGCGCCCAAGAGCCCGACCTCGCAGCCGCACACGGTCAAGAAGCCGGCGCCGATGAGCAAGGCGGTGCTGAACACGCTCTCGAAGCTGCGGGCGCTGGAGAAGCAGAAACAGCCGCCGACCGCGCGCTACAACCCCGATAAGGGCGGCGCGCCGAATGGCGGCGGCACCCGGATGAGCACGGCGAACTCCCGCCTCTCGGCGGCGGACCGCAGCGCCATCGGCGCCGAGGTGCAGCCCTGCTGGGGCATCGATGCCGGGGCGCCGGGCATTTCCCACTTCAGCGTGCTGCTGCAGGTGGTGACGGATGCCGAAGGCGTGGTACGCGAGGCCCAGGTCGCCCCGGCCGATCAGGGCCGGATGAGCGACCCGCTATTCGCCGCCTTCGCCAACCGCGCGGTGCAGGCCGTCAAGAACTATCAGTGCGCGAAGCTGCCGCTTCCGAACGACATGCTGGGCAAGCCCCAGAATTTCATCTTCCGATTCACACCGTGACCAGCAGAGGTGTCGCATGACGATCATCCGATCCAACCCGAAACCGAACATCCACCCCCATGCCCGCGTGCCGGACACCCTGGTGGAACGCCTGCCCCCGCTCTCGCGCCGCTTCGTGATCGGGGCCGGAGCGGCCGGGCTCGCCCTGCCACGCCTCGCGCGTGCCCAGGCGCCCGCCCCCGGCGCCAACCCGAACGACACGATCAACGTCTCCGGCGCCCATAACGCGCCGATCCCGATCGCGCTGCCGCAATTCACCGGTGCGGGCGGCGGGGTCTCGGAGCTCGGCAGCCAGATCACCCAGGTCATCACCAGCGATCTCGACCATTCCGGCCTGTTCCGCGCCATCAACCCGGCGAGCTTCGTCCCCAACTCGGTGCAGAACAACGTGCCGGTCTTCGCCAACTGGAGCATACTGGGCGCCCAGGCCCTGGTCACCGGCACCGCCGTCGATCAGGGCGGCGGCCAGATCCGGGTGGAATACCGGCTCTGGGGCATCGCCCAGCAGAAGCAGCTGCAGGGCACCGCCTACACCACCACCCAGGGCAACTGGCGGCGCATCGCCCATATCATCGCCGACGACATCTACCAGCAGATGATCGGCGAGAAGGGCTATTTCGACACCCGCGTGGCCTATATCTCGGTCTCCGGCCCGCCCACCAGCCCGATCCGCCGCATGGCGCTGATGGATTACGACGGCGCGAACAACCGCTTCCTCACCTCCGGCCGCTCGATGGCCCTCACCCCTCAATACAACCCCACCCGGCAGCAGCTCGCCTTCGTGAGCTTCGAGGCGAACCGCCCGCGCGTCTTCCTGTTCGACCTGCAGACCGGCGCGCGTTCGCTGGTCGGCTCGTTCGGGGAAATGACCATCGGCCCCCGCTTCAGCCCGGACGGGTCGGCGCTGCTGCTCTCCGTCACCCGCGGCGGCGGCGCGGCGATCATGCGCTACGACCTGGGCAGCCGCCGCATGACCCAGCTGACTGACGCCAGCTCGATCAACGTCACCCCCTGCTACAGCCCTGACGGCTCCAAGATCGTCTTCAACTCGGACCGGGACGGCGCCGGCAACCAGCAGCTCTTCGTGATGAACGCGGACGGCTCGAACGTGAAGCGCATCAGCTACGGCAATGGCCGCTACGCGGAGCCGGACTGGTCGCCGCGCGGGGATGTCATCGCCTTCACCCGGCTGGGCGGCGGAGGCTTCAGCATCGGCGTCATGCAGCCGGACGGCTCGGGCGAGCGCATCCTCTCCCAGGGCTATCTCGAGGAAGGCTCCACCTTCTGCCCGAACGGGCGGGTGATCATGTTCTACCGGCAGACCCCGCTGCGGGTGGGCGACCTCTCCCATCTGGTGACGATCGACACGGACGGGTTCAACGAGCGGATCACCCCCACGCCGACCAACGCCACCGATCCTTCCTGGTCGCCCCTGCTGGGCTGATCCGGACCGGGGGGTCCCGTGGAATACACGCATCAGCAGCGGCTGCGGGTCATTCTCGGGATCATCCTCTGCATCCTGCTCGCCGCCATCGACCAGACGGTGGTGATCCCGGCGGTGCCGGCGATCGCCGTCGACCTGCACGGCTTTTCCCATCTCTCCTGGGTGGTGACCGCCTATCTGCTGACCTCGACGGCGACGACGCCGCTCTACGGCCGGCTCTCCGACCAGTTCGGGCGGCGGCGCACCCTCATCCCCTCGATCCTCCTGTTCGTCATCGCCTCCATCGGCTGCGCCCTGGCGCAATCGCTCCCGGTGCTGATCGCGGCGAGGGCGGTGCAGGGCATCGGCGGCGGCGGGCTGCTGGCCATCTCCCAGGCCGCCATCGCCGACGTGGTCTCGCCCCGCGAGCGGGGGAAGTATCAGGGCTGGCTCGCCGGCACCTGGGGCGTCGCCTCCACCGCCGGGCCGGTGCTCGGCGGCTGGGTGACCGATCATCTCTCCTGGCGCTGGATCTTCTGGGCCAACCTGCCGGTCGGCATCGCGGCGCTGGTCGTCAGCCAGATGGGGCTGCGGATGCTGCGCGAGACGCCGAAGCCCGGACGGATCGACGTCATGGGCGCGATCCTGCTCACCGGCGCCGTCACCGCCTTCCTGCTCGGCCTCTCCTGGGGCGGCCATGCCTATCCCTGGGTCTCGCCGCAGGTGCTGGGCGTGTTCGGCGCCGGCATCCTGCTGCTGCTCCTGCTCTGGCGGCAGGAACAGGGGGCCGAGCAGCCGCTATTACCCATCCGCCTGTTCGGCTCCGGCTCCTTCAACCGGCTGGTGGGCATCGGCTTCATCACCGCCCTGGTGATGTTCAGCGCCATCTTCCTGCTGCCGCTGTTCTTCCAGCTGGTCTTCCGCGCCAATGCCGCGCAATCGGGCTGGGAGATCATGCCCTTCCTGATCGCGACGACCATCGGCGCCTATATCGCCGGGCAATGGGCGCGGCGGCTGGGCCGCACGCGCGGCCTGCTGCTCGGCGGGCTCGCCACCGCCACCACCGGATTCGCGCTGCTCGGGATTCTGCCGCCAACATTGCCGCTCCTGGTCATCGTGCTGGTCTGCTTCATCGTCGGCGTCGGCATCGGCTTCGTGCTGCCCTCCTCGCTCGTCGCGGTGCAGAATGCCGCGCCCAAGCCCGATATCGGCGCCGCCACCGCCACCCTGCTGCTGCTGCGCGCCATGGGCGGGGCCTTCGGCGCCACCCTGGCGGGAGCATTGCTGGCGCTGCGGCTCGGGCCGGGAATCGGCGCGCTCGCCCATCCGCGGGCAGGCGGCCCGATCGATCCGGCCCTGCCCTCGGCCTTTCATTTCGCCTTCCTGGTCGCGGCGGGAATCGCCGGGCTCGGCTTCGCGATCGGCCTCGGCATCCAGGACGTGACCCTGCGCGACACGCTGGACGCCGAGCCCGAGCCGATCGGGCATTGAGCGGCGGATGCTGCCGATCGGCGCGCGAACGAATATCGACGCCGAGCTGGCCAGGCTGAAGCGCGACGTGGCGCGGGCGATGGTCTATGCCGGCCTCGCCGACGCGCTGATCCTGTGGGGCTGCATCCTCCTGCTCAACGATGCCATCCTCGCCTTCGCCCGCCCGGCGGCCGCGCTCACCTGGCTGACGGCGCTGCTCGGCATCGCCTGCACCTATCTGATCTCGCAGTACCGGGCGCGCAGCGCCGCCCATGCGGAAAACGCCCGGCGCCTGTTCTGGTGCTTCGTCGCCCTCCTGGCGTTCCTCGTCATCTGGCAGGCGGTGGGCATACCGGCGCCGCTCCTCGTCGCGAAGACCTCCGGCTTCGGCGCGCAGGATAACGCCGCGGTGCTGTTCCAGCTCACCTTCGTGATGTTCGGGCTGGTGCTGCTGGGAATCTGGGTCGGATGGTTCCTGATCGGCCTCGGCGCCGGCGTCTCGGCCGCCGTCCTGATCGACTATCTGGCGGCGCCGCGCTGGTTCGTCGGCAGCTCCATCCTGATCGCCGGAACCGCCCTGCTGGCGGCGGGCATCCGGATGCGCCTCTCGGCGCGGGAGGCCGAGGCGATCCCCTTCACCTGACGCATCAGCCGGGAGGCATCAGTCGAGCCTGGGCTCGATGCGGCGGCCCGGGGCGGCGGGGCGGGCGGGCGGCGTCCGCTGCCGCCCCAAAGGCTCCCGCAGCGGCTCGCGAAGCGGTTCCCGCAGCGGCTCGCGCGGGATATCCACGGGCGGTGCGGGGCGGATGGAGGCGGGCATGGGAGGCGCTGGCATGGGAGGCACTGGCATGGGAGGTATTGGCGCGGCGCGCGGCGGCTCGGCCACCCGGGTCTGGCGCGGCGGGGGATCATAGAAGCCGTCATCCCTTCCCAGGCGCTGCGGGTCGGCCACCCGGAAGGCCAGCGTGCGCAATTCGTCCTGCACGGCGTGCAGCTGCTCCTCGATGGCATCCAGCCGGGATTTCAGCCCGAACACCGAGAAGGGCATCAGCAGGAAGATCAGCGCATAGACCAGCGCCGCGAGCATCAGGACCAGCGCGAGCCAGGAAGGCATCCAGTCGGGCAGGGCGAAGGGCAAGCTCATCGCCGCCTTGTATCGGGTCGGGGCCGGTGCGGGCAAGCCTTGCCTTTGCAGGCCGGGCCGGAAATAAGCGGCGACCACGAAGGGAGACGACATGGCATCCGACCTTGAGATCGCGCGCGCGGCGCGGCTGCGGCCCGTCGCCGCAATCGCCGAGGCTGCGGGCATTCCCGCCTCCGCCCTGATCCCCTATGGCCGGCACAAGGCGAAGCTTGAATTCGGCTTCATCGACAGCCTGCGGAACCGGCCGGACGGCGCGCTGGTGCTGGTGGCGGGCATCAGCCCCACCCCCGCCGGCGAGGGCAAGACCACGACCAGCATCGGCCTCGCGGACGCGCTGCGCGCCATGGGCAGGCGGGCGATGATGGCGCTGCGCGAGCCGAGCCTCGGCCCCTGCTTCGGCCAGAAGGGCGGCGCCACCGGCGGCGGGCGGGCGCAGATCGCCCCGATGGAGGAAATCAACCTCCACTTCACCGGCGATTTCCACGCCATCACCACCGCCAACAACCTGCTCGGCGCGATGCTCGACAACCACATCTACTGGGGCAACGAGCTGGGCATCAACCCGCGCCGGGTCAGCCACCACCGCTCCATCGACATGAACGACCGGGCGCTGCGCCACATCGTCGCCGGGCTCGGCGAGGGCGCCAACGGCATCCCGCGCGAGCAGAAATTCGACATCACCGTGGCCTCGGAGGTCATGGCGATCTTCTGCCTGGCGCGGAATCTCGACGATCTGCAGCAGCGCCTCTCGCGCATGATCATCGCCGAGGGCCGGGGCGGCAAGCCGGTCACGCCGGACGACCTCAAGGCGGTGGGGGCGATGGCGGCCCTGCTGCGCGACGCGCTGCAGCCGAATCTGGTGCAGAGCCTGGAAGGCACTCCGGCCCTGGTGCATGGCGGCCCCTTCGCCAACATCGCTCATGGCTGCAACTCGGTGATGGCGACGGCGACGGCGCTCAAGCTCGCCGACATCGTGGTGACGGAAGCCGGATTCGGCGCCGATCTGGGCGGGGAGAAGTTCCTCGACATCAAATGCCGCAGCGCCGGGCTCGCCCCGTCCTGCGCCGTCGTCGTCGCGACCCTGCGGGCGCTGAAGATGCATGGCGGCGTCGCCCGGCCCGATCTCGACGCGGAGAATCCCGGCGCCGTCGCGGCGGGCGCGGCCAATCTGCGCCGCCATGTCGCGGCGATGCGGGAATTAGGCCTGCCCGTCGTGGTCGCGATCAACGGCTTCGCCAGCGACACGGAGGCCGAGCGCGCGGCGCTGGCCGAGGCCGTCGCGCGGGACGGGATCGAGATCGCCTTCTGCACCCATTGGGCGGACGGCTCGGCGGGGGCGGCGAGCCTCGCCGGGGCGGTGCTCCGGCATATCGACGGCCGGGACGCCCATTTCACCCCGCTCTACCCGGATTCCATGCCGATCGCCGACAAGCTGCGCCGCATCGTCCGCCGCATCTATGGCGGCGAGGACATCAGCCTCACCGCCAAGGCCGCCCGGCAGATCGAGCGCATCGAGCAGCAGGGCTTCGGCCACCTGCCGGTCTGCGTGGCCAAGACGCAGTACAGCTTCACCGCCGACCCCGCCCGGCTCGGCGCGCCCTCCGGCTTCACCATCCCGGTGAGCGAGGTGAGGCTTTCAGCCGGCGCCGGCTTCGTGGTGGCCCTGGCGGGGGATATCGTCACCATGCCGGGCCTGCCGCGCCGGCCGGCGGCGGAAACCATCGGCCTCGACGCGGAGGGGCACATCACCGGATTGTTTTGAGCGCGGAAGCGCCAATCTAGCCTTGGCAACAGGAACAGGAACCGCACGATGCAAGATCATGTTTATCGCCTGGTGGAACTGGTCGGCTCCTCCGAAACCAGCATCGAGGACGCCATCCAGACGGCGCTGACCAAGGCGCATCAAAGCCTCCGCCACATCCACTGGTTCCAGGTGATGGAGACGCGCGGCCATGTCGAGCACGGCAAGGTCAAGCACTACCAGGTCACGCTCAAGGCCGGCTTCACCGTGGAGGACGAGGAAGCCGGGCCGAAGCAGTAATCAGCCGGCGGCTTTCCGCAGCGCCTGATCCAGGTCCCCGTACAGGTCCTCCGCATCCTCGATGCCGGCGGAAAGCCGCAGCAGGTCGGGCGGGCACGGCGTATCCGGCCCCTCGACCGAGGCGCGGTGCTCGATCAGGCTCTCCACCCCGCCCAGCGAGGTCGCGCGGTGCCAGAGCGATACATGGGCGGCGGTGGCGATCGCCGCCTGCTCGCCGCCCCTCACCCGGATCGAGAGCATGAACCCGAAGCCGTTCTCCATCTGCCGCGCCGCGATCTCGTGCCCCGGATGGCCCGGCAGGCCCGGATAGAGCACCGCCTCGACCAGCGGATGCCGCGCGAGCCGCTCGGCCAGACGCTGGGCGTTCCGCGCCTGCGCCGCCGCGCGCAGGAAGAAGGTGCGCAGCCCGCGCGTCAGCAGATAGGCCTCGAAGGGGCCGAGGATCGCGCCGCCCGACTTGCGGTGATCGGCGATGCGCCGCCACATCCCATCCTCCCGCACCCCGGCCACCACCCCGGCCACCACGTCCGAATGCCCGTTCAGCACCTTGGTGGCCGCGTGCATGACGAAATCGGCCCCCAGCGCCAGCGGCCTGGTGTGGAAAGGCGAGGCGGCGGTGCTGTCCACCGCGAGCTTGGCCCCGGCAGCATGCGCAAGATCAGCCACGGCCTTGATGTCGGTGATGGTCCAGAGCGGATTGCCCGGCGTCTCGATCCAGACCAGCTTGGTCCGCCCAGGTTGAATCGCCCCCTCCACCGCCGCCAGATCATCCATCGCCACGAAATCGGCGGTGATTCCCCAGCGCGCCGCCTCCCCGGCCAGCCAGTGGCGCAGCGCCCAGTACATCACCTTCGGCGCCACCACATGATCGCCGGGATCGAGCGCCATGAAAATCGCCGTCGCCGCCGCCATGCCGGAGCCGAACAGCAGCGCCCCCGCCTCCGCCCCCTCCAGCATGGCGAGCACGCGCTCCGCGTCCCGGATGGTGGCATTGTCGGGCCGGCCATAGGCGAAGCCGGAGGAATACCGGTTGTCGGCGTCGCGGATGAAGGTGGTGGCCAGATGGATGGGCGGAATCACCCCCTTGGTCACCGGATCGGTGCGCTGCATCGCCTGGGCCGCGAGCGTGGCCCTGCTGTACCGCCGTTCGGTCATCGGAAATTCCTTCAATACTGGTGGCCCAGAAACTGGTGGCCCAGAAGCCGCTGATAATAGTCGTGCGCCGGGGGCGGAAGGGCCGGGCTGGCATCGCGCCGGATCAGCTCGCGCTCGATCACCTGCGCGGGCGAGGCGGCATCCCCCGGCTTGAGGTCGATATGGCCCTCGCGGTCGGTGCCGGTCTCCCCGGTCCTGCCGGAGCCGAGCGAGCCGGGGCCGGAACTGCCCTCGGCGGTGCCGCCGCCCTGCATCCCCTGCCCCA